>SXHE01000557.1 GCA_005773755.1 Planctomycetia bacterium | reverse complement strand
CGGTGAGCAACCCGCCGCCGAGCAGCGCGCCAAGGCCGAGTTGAAGCGTGTCGCGCCGCGAGACGCCGTTACAGTTCGTAGGCATGATTTCCGACCCTGCGTTAGTCTTGCTTCGGTTAGGTATTAGCTTGGGCGTGCATGATCTCTTGCAACTCATCGACAGTCAGGTTTTGACGTCTGTGAAGCATCCGGTGGCAGTTGGCACAAACGATCGCCAGTTCCGATAGCTTGATCCGATACTCTTCCGTCAACTCAGCAAGCGGAATGCGGTGATGGCATTCCGCGAAGCCGGAGCCTAGATCGCCGTAGACCAATTGAAAATCGAAGTCGCAAACTTCGCACTTCAGGTTCCCGGTGGCGACGAGAACACTTTGCTTCTTCCCGCTGACCGCTCGACGGTTCCGCTCCTTGCGCCGGTGCAACCTCAGTACCTCGCGACCCTCAGTGAACGAGGGGCTATTATTGGCGATAACTTCGCTTGGCTTTCCTCCTATGATCCACTGCTTTCGCTGCTCGCTCGTTACACCAGAAACAGCCTTCTTCTTCAGTTCGTGGAGTGCTGTGCGCACAAGGTGCATCCATTCAGGCTGATTGTACCCTGACTTGCAGTTCGTCGAACACAAGTAAGTGTCGTCGCACAGCTCCGGATAGCGAGCCTTGACTGTTCGGTATATCTCCACAAGGTTGAAAGTACCCGCGCCAATGAACGCGAACTGCGAGTCCATGAGACGTTGGTATAGTTCAGCGAGCTCCGGGCGAGCCATCATTCTCCCTCAGTCGTTGAAAACGAACTCCGGGGTGTTAATCAGCGCCCACATCAGGTCTTCGGTCGCGCTTCGCCTTGTCGCGCCCGGCTTCTCGAATCGCTTGAGGGCCTTCGCACGTTCAGTATCGGTCGGATAGCGGCAATACGCCAGCAGGTAAAGCTCGTCGATGATCTCTGTTGGCGTCTTTTTGCTCGCCGCCAGGGTCGCGCAGCGGCCGTCGTCGGCGGTCACTTTGCGGTACAGGGCGGGCGAGTTCATCAGGTGGAGTGCCTGAACGACGGTCGTGTCCGAGGTGCGCTCGCACGGCGGGTCTTGGTTCGGGTCGGGGCGGCCGAAGCTGTCGAGGAACACCGACTGCGCGCGGGCCGTCCACACTTCGATCGCGCGCGAACCAAGCGGCATCGCTTCGAATTTCTCCGGCACGCCGCTAATGTCGCTGACCATGTCGAGCAGCACCTCCGCGCGGAGGCGCTGGCGGTAGTGGCGCGAGTAGTTGCGGAGGTCGCTCGCGTTGCGGTCGTTGGGCGTGGTGCTCAGTTGGTAGGCGTGGCTCAGGCAGATCGTGCGGATCAGCTTCTTCAGGTCGCACTTGCCGGTGCGGAAGTCTTTCGCCAGCGCGTCGAGCAGTTCCGGGTTCGACGGCGGGTTCGTGGCACGGAGGTCGTCCACCGGATCGACGATCCCGCGGCCCATCAGGTCGGCCCACACGCGATTAACGATCACCTTCGCGAAGTATGGGTTCTCCGGCGACGTGATCCAGTCCGCGAGGACCGCGCGCGGGTCTTTGTCCGGGTCGAGGTCGAGCGGCTTGCCGAGGAGCGGCGTCGGCGTCATCTCCTTGTTCGTGAGCGGGTGCCGCACGGTGCTGCCGTTGCGCCGGCCGCCGCTCCCGCTGCCCAGGTGGATCGCCTCCTCGCCGCCGCTGATCGGGGCCGAGATGCCGACGCCCTGCCGCCCGATCCGCCCGAAGAACGCCGCGAAGCTGTAGAAGTCGTCCTGCCCCCACACCTCGAACGGGTGGTGGTGGCACTTCGCGCAATCGAGCCGAACGCCGAGGAACAACTGGCCCACCATCGGGGCCAGTTCGTCCGGCTCGCGACGGTTGCGGTAGAAGACCGTCGCGCCGTTCGTCCAGGTGCTGCCGTTCGCGGCGACGATCTCGCGCACGAACTGGTCGTAAGGCTTGTTTTCGCGGAAGCTCTTTCGCAGCCACTGGTCGAGGTTGTACGTCGCCTTCATGCCGACGTGGTACGGGTTGGGCCGCAGCAGGTCGGTCCACTTGTTCGCCCAGAAGTCGGCGTACTCCGGGCGGTCCAGCAGCGCGTCGATCAACTTCTCGCGCTTCTTGGCGTCCTTATCGGCAAGAAAGGTTCGCGCCTCATCGGGCGTGGGAAGCCGGCCGATCACGTCGAGGTACACGCGGCGGTGGAACTGCGCGTCGCTGCTGAGCTCCGCGGGTGTGACGTTCAGTTGCTTCAGCTTCGCCCACACGTGGCCGTCGATGAAGTTGTTGCGCGGCAACTTCGCGTACACGCTGGCGTCAACCGCTGTCGGTAGCGGAATCAGCACGTTGCAGACAGCGAACTTCTCGGCGAAGCGGGCCATGATGGTCGCCTCACCGGGAATCGGCCCGGCCTTCACCTTGCCCTCCGTGCTCACCGCGGCGTACACGCTCTCGCTACTTGAGAACTGTGCAAGGTTGGTCACGTCGCGCGTCGTGCCGTCGGAGTAGTGCGCGGTCACCGTGAGCTGATGCGTTTCGTTGAACGTCATCAGCTTGTTGCCGGGCGCGACGACGATCTTCTCCACCTTCGGCGCGTCGGCGGGCGTCCGCGGGGTGCCGGCCGCGAGCCACGCCAGCAGCGTGCGGTACTCCGGGCTGCCTTCGGGGAGCTTGCGCCCGCCGCCGTGCGGGGTCTGGCCGCTGGCCTTGCGCAACAGCAGGCTGTGGGCCGGGTTCGCGGGGAAGATGCGTCGGCCGCGCGCTTCGGTCGAGATGGCGTTGAAGTCGAAGTCGTGGTCGTAGGCGAGTAGCGAGAGCTGAAAGCCGTTCTGCCCGCGGGCCTTGCCGTGGCACGCGCCGGCGTTGCAGCCGAACCGCGTGAGGATCGGTTGGATGTCGCGCTCGAACGTCGGCGCGGGTTCGGCCGCGCTCGCCGGTTGCGCGAAACAGAGGGTCGCGAGTATCAGAGCGAATCGCCGCATGGTGGGAGAGTGCGGGGGAGGGCGGTTGGCGGGATAGTTGAATGATAGCCCGTCGCGGCACGCGACGCCAGCGAAAGTACCGTGGCGCGGCCACTTCTTGCCCACCGCTGCGCGCCGTGTATCCGCGCAATTCGTACGGTCGTCGTCCGGTGGCCGTTTCTTCGCCCGGCCTTCGATTTGCTGCGTAGGATGGGATTACCCACGGTCGCGGAGGTTCTCACCATGAAGAAGTGTTTGCTGGTGTCGCTGTTCGCGGTCGCGGTCGGCGTCGCGCTGCTGCCCGGCCCCGCGGCGGCCCAACCGAAGGACGACGCCCGGAAGGCCGCGGTGGATAAGGCCGTCGCGTTCCTCAAGTCGAAGCAGAACGAGGACGGGAGCTGGTCCGACCCGCCGCGGAACCGCGGCACGACGGGCATCGTCGTGGTCGGGCTGATCCGCACCGGCACCAAGCCGGACGACGCCCCAGCCGCGAAGGGCGTCCAGTTCATCGAGGGGCTGGTGAACGCCAAATCCGGGCACATTGCCGGCGACGACGCGAAGGCCGAACTCATCAACTACACGACCACGATCAACATCATGGCCCTGAACGCCGCCAACAAGGGCGACAGGTACAAGGCCATCATCGGCAGCGCCGCGAAGTACCTCAAGGAGTACCAGTGGGACGACGCCCGCGGCAAGGACAAGGACAGCGACTACTACGGCGGGGCCGGGTACGCCGGCGACAAGTCGCGCCCGGACCTGTCGAACACCGCGTTCTTCCTCGAAGCGCTCAAGGAAGCCGGCATCAAGCAGGACGACCCGGCGTTCAGCAAGGCGCTGGTGTTCGTGAGCAAGTGCCAGAACTTCGAGAGCGAGTTCAACAAAGCACCGTGGGCCAAAAAGAACAACGACGGCAGCTTCATCTACACGGGGGCCAACGGTGGCGAGAACCGTCGCACCGACGGCGACGGCGTGAGGACCGACATGGGCGGGTACGGCTCGATGACCTACGCCGGCGTGAAGAGCATGATCTACTGCGGGCTGAGCAAGGACGACCCGCGGATGAAGAAGGCGCTGGAGTGGATCGGCAAGAACTACACCCTCGACAGCAATCCCGGTATGCCCGAGGCGAACAGCCAGCGCGGGCTGTACTACTACTATCACACCTTCGCCAAGACGATGGACGCGCTCGGCGTCGATGAGTTCGTGGACGCGAAGGGCGTCAAGCACGACTGGCGCGCCGACCTACAAGCCGCGATTATCAAGCGGCAGCAGGACGACGGGAGCTGG
>SXHE01000556.1 GCA_005773755.1 Planctomycetia bacterium | reverse complement strand
CGTCGCCAACCCGAACTGCGTGGCGATCCCGCTGTGCGTCGCGCTGAAGCCCCTTCACGATCTGGCGAAGGTGAGGCGCGTCGTGGTCGCGACCTACCAATCCTCGTCGGGCAAGGGCGCGACCGGCCTGACGGACTTCAACGCCCAGGTGGTCCCGTGGGCCAGCGGCAAACCGGTACCCGCACCGACCGCGCACAAGGCGCAACTCGCGGGGAACGTCATCACCCTCGACTGGACGCTCGACCCGAACGGCTTCACGGAGGAAGAGAACAAGGTCATCAACGAGACGCGCAAGATCATGGGCGACGCCACCATCGGCGTGTGTCCGACGTGCGTTCGCGTGCCCGTGCGCGTGGCGCACAGCGAAGCGGTCACGGTCGAGTTCGAGCGTCCGCTGTCGGTGGCCGACGCCAAAGCCGCGCTCGCGAAAGCGCCCGGCATCGTGTTCATGGACGAGACGAAGGACGGCAAGTTCCCGCAGCCGATCCACGCCGAGGGGAGCGACCACACGTTCGTCGGCCGCGTGCGCCAGGACCCCAGCAACCCGAACGCGCTGTGCCTGTGGGTGGTGGCCGACAACCTCCGCAAGGGCGCGGCCAGCAACGCCGTGCAGTGCGCCGAGGAGCTAATCAAACGCGTCATCGTGAAGTAAGCACAGGACTCACCACAAAGGCACAAAGGACACCAAGAAGGCAGCAAGAGAACGGAGTGTTCAAGAAAAGTCTTCTCTGTTCTTCCTCTTCTTTGTGCCCTTCGTGCCTTTGTGGTGAAATGCCTTCTTCCCATGCGTAACCTCAAGCTCACCGTTCGCTACGACGGGACGGACTTCGCCGGCTGGCAGACGCAGCCGAACGCGCGCACGGTGCAACAGACCGTCGAGGCCGCTATCGCGGAGATCACCCACGAGCGCGTCCGCGTAAACTGTAGTGGGCGCACGGACGCGGGCGTTCACGCCGTCGGGCAGGTCGCCAACGTCTACACCGCGACCAAGCTCTCGTGCGAAGTGCTGCTGAAGGCGATCAACGCGAAGCTGCCCGACGATGTGAGCGTGCGCGAGGTGGTCGAGGTGCCGCAGAGCTTCTGCGCGAACAAGGACGCGAAGCGGAAGATGTACCGCTACGTGATTCAGGACGGCCGGTTGCAAGACCCGTTCCTGCGCAAGTACGCCTGGTTCGTGCGGCAGAACCTGGACACCAACGCGATGGCCCGCGCCGGGCGGTGCCTCGTGGGGCGGCACGACTTCCGCTGCTTCGAGACGGAGTGGCCGAACCGCCTGACCAGCGTGCGGACCGTCACCCACCTGAGCGTGAACCGCTTCGGCGAGTGCATCTGGATCGACGTGGAGGCGAACGGCTTCCTGTATCACATGGTGCGGGCCATCGCCGGCAGCCTCGTGCAAGTCGGTCGCGGCTTCTGGCCCGAAACGCAGATTGAAGAAGTCTTGAAGGCGATGGACCGCCGATTAGCAGGCCCAACGGCCCCACCAGATGGGCTGTTCCTGATGCGCGTGACCTATTAACAGCCGTTTGCGGCTTCGCGAGCGAAACGCATGTCGAACCACACCTACCCACCAGAGCTGGCAATCGCGCCGCTGACGAAGCCCGTGAGCGCGACCGTCACCGTGCCCGGTAGCAAGAGCATCACCAACCGCGCGCTGGTGCTCGCGGCGCTAGGGGGGATTCACTCGTGCGAGCTTCGTGGGGCGCTGCAGAGCGAAGACACGGCCGTGATGCTGGGGGCGCTCCGCGTCTTGGGATTAGACGTTGATGTGGACGACGAAGATCCGACCCGAATTGACATTTGGCACCCCGAACAACTCGAACAAGCGCCGGCGGCGGCCCATCTTTTCGTCGCAAACTCCGGGACAACGATCCGATTCCTCACCGCGATGCTCGGCACGCTGAAGGGCCACTACCGACTGGACGGCGTTCCGCGGATGCGCGAGCGGCCCATTGAGGAACTCCTTGATGGCATGCGACAACTTGGGGTAGATGCACGGAGCGAGTCCGCAAACGGGTGCCCGCCGGTCGTTGTGAACGCGACGGGAACGATGGGTGGCGTAGCGAAGATTCGCGGCGACCGAAGCAGCCAGTTCCTCAGTGGTCTGCTCATGGTCGGGCCATTCACATCGACCGAAACTGTAATCGAGATTGACGGCCAGCTCGTCTCCGAACCTTACGTCGCGATGACGCTCGCGATGATCGACCAGTTCGGGTATCGAGTCGAGATCGGCCCTGAGCAGCGTTTTCGGTTCCCACCGAATCAAGGGCGGCACTTTTGCGGATACTATGACATCGAACCCGACGCCTCAGCCGCGTCGTACTTCTGGGCCGCGGCTGCGGTCGCCGGCGGGCGCGTGACCGTATCCGGCCTCACGCGCGCGTCGCTGCAAGGCGACGTGCGGTTCGTTGATGTGCTGGTGCAGATGGGGTGTCGCGTCGAGGAGTGCGCCGCGGGAATCACCATTCACGGCGGGCCGCTTCGCGGGGTCGATGTCGATATGAACGACATCAGCGACACCGTGATGACGCTCGGCGCGGTCGCGCTGTTCGCGGAGGGGCCGACCACGATTCGCAACGTCGCGCACATCCGCCACAAGGAGACGGATCGCATCGCGGCGCTCGCGACCGAACTTCGGAAGCTGGGTGCGGAAGTGGAAGAGCGCGCCGACGGGCTGACCATCACGCCGAAGCCGCTGACGGGCTGCACGGTGGACACCTACAACGATCACCGCATGGCGATGAGCTTGGCGCTGGTAGGGCTGAAAGTGCCGGGTGTGGTGATTCGGAACCCCGGCTGCGTCGCGAAGACGTACCCGGGGTTCTGGCAGGATTTGGGGGCGCTACGGTGCGAACGGCCGGTGTAAGCCGGCCGGTTCTTCGCCTTCCTCTCACCGGCCGGTTCACACCGGCCGTTCGCCAGCTTACTTGGCCTTTTCCTTCGCCGGCTCGGTCCAGAACGGGCTGTGGCGCTTGATCTTGTGCAGCAACTTCTCGCGGGCCTCGCCGGTCGCGGTCTCCAGCTTCTCCTTCAGCTTCGTCATCTTCTTCTTGCGCGCGTAGCGGCGATCCAGTTCAATACGACGCTCGACCATATACTGCTCTCCGTGAAACAGCCCGTGGTTCTTGAAGGACCGATGACACAAACTTACACACCGGTGGCCCCGGCGACAAGCGGGACGTGGCGTTCGCTCCGGCGGGTGCTCCTCGCGGGGTGGGCGGTGTTCACCCTCGGCGCGCTCGGGTTCGTCGCCGTCCTCGGTACGAACGCCCCCTACGCCGACGAGTGGGAGTTCGTGCCGGCGCTGCTCGGTCACGAACCGGCGGTGCCGTGGCTGTGGAAGCAGCACAACGAACACCGGATGCCGCTGCCGCGGGCCGTTGTGTTCGCGTACTTCCGCCTCACGCACGACTTCCGCGCCGGGATGCTGCTCCAGGTCGCGATGCTGTCCGCGCTCGCGCTCGGCCTCATGCGCCTCGCGGACGCGCTTCGCGGCCGGCCGCACTGGGCCGACGCGTTCTTCCCCGTGTCGCTGCTGCACATCGGCCACTGGGAAAACCTCGTGATGGGCTATCAGGTGTGCTTCGTGCTGTTCTGCGCGCTGGCGACCGGCCTCACGGTGGTCGCACTGCGCACCACGAAGGCGAACGCCGCCCGCTCCGGGGTGCTCGCGGGCGTGCTGCTGCTGCTGCTCGCGCTCACCGGCGGTTCCGGCCTCGCGGTGGTGCCGCCGGTCGCCGCGTGGCTGGTGTACCTCGCGGTTGGTGTGTGGCGCGGCGGCGCGAAGGGCAGGGCACTCCTGCTGCTCGCGCTCGCAGCGCTGCCGCTGGCGTACCTCGGCGTGTACTTCCAGGGCTACCAGCGTCCGCCCGGCCACCCGGCCCCCAGCACCGACCCGCTGGCGGTCGCGCGTGTCAGCGGCGAGGTGCTCGCGGTGTCGTTCGGGATGGGCCTTTCGGCCGTCTGGTTCGTCGTCGCCCCGGCGCTGGTCGCGGTCGGTTGCGCGACGCTCGTGCTGTTGCTGCGGCGGTGGACGGAACCGGAATCGCGCCCGGCGATTGTCGGGCTGCTCGCGGTCGCGGCCGGCGTGACCGGTGTCGCGCTCGCGGTCGGCGTGGGCCGCGGGGCGTGGGGCGGCGGTATGGGGCTGTGGTCGCGGTACTCGATGCTCACCTGGCCGCTGCTCGCGACGACCTATCTCGTGTGGGTGAAACTCGGACGCAAGTGGGTGCCGGTCGCGCTGTGCGTGACCGCGGCGCTGGCGTTCCCCGGCAACACGGGCGTCGGCATGATGAGCGGCGCGTCGGTGAAGTCGGAATACAACGCCATCGAAGCCGACCACGCGGCCGGGCTGTCGCCGGAACAGATTCTGCGCGCGGAAGAACTGCGGTACGAGCGCGCCCCGGAACACGCCAAGCCCGCCATTGTGCTCCAGGGCGTCGAGGGCCGAACCGTGCACGCGATTCCGCTGCTTCGCGCCGCCAACGTCGGCATCTTTGCGAGGAAGTAACGATGTCCGACATCGGCACGGTCTGGTGGGCCGGCGGCGGGCTGCTGCTGCTGGCGCTGGTCGCGCTCGCGGTGCGGTGGCTGTGGAAGCTCGGTCACGCGGTCCATGTCGAGCGGTGCCGCGAGCTGTTCCGGCTCCAGCACGAGCGGTTCGAGGGGCAGTTGTTGAAGGCCGCGGGCGCGACCGGGCTGCCGCGCGGGTTGAAGTGGGTCGGGTGCCGCATCACCGGCGACGCGGTGCTGGTGCGCGACACGGCGACCGGCGGCATCGTCGCACTGGTGCCGGTGCAGATCGACTTCACCCCGATCGAGGGCGGCGACATGGAGGACGTGCCGGCCGCGAAGGAGCCGCGCCCCGCGACCGCAGTGTTCACGTTCCACAAGGGCGCGTGGCACACCGCGGGCCGCGTCGTGTTCAACCACACCCCCGACCAGACCGTGACCGCGTTACCCGAACTCCAGCGCCTGCCGGACCACGGGTGACCGTAGTAGTAGGCCGGCTCCGTGTGCCTGCTACTTTTGATTTCATACGCATCCCAGGAATAAACCAGCTCGCGAGCCGCGACCGCAAGGGAGCGTGAAACGTTACCCCGCTCCCTTGCGGTCGCGGCTCGCAAAGACAGTGACTTCCTGGGGACCGTATCACTTCACGAACGTGATCGCCAGCGGGTACTTCCACACCACGCCCTCGTTGGCCTTGATCGCCGCGAGGATCGGGAACACGACGTTCAGGATCACCAGCGCGATCAGGAACGGGATGCCGACGAAAACGAACGACAGCGGGACGAATAGGCAGAAGCCGAGCACACTTGTGATGATCCAGTTCACCGCGTTCTTGCCGTGAACGTCCAGTTCGGGGTACTTCTCCTTCTGCGTCTGCCAGAGGACGATGGGTACGATGATCCCGCCGAACGGGACGATGTGCCCGGCGAACAGCGACAGGTGCAGGAACATGGACAGCTCGCGCACCTTCTTGCGCCGGGCCCGCGGCGAGAGTCGGTCTTCGTAATCACCGTCGTCATCGTCGTCGTCACGATTACGGCGGCGCGGCTTTCGCTCCGGGCGCGCGTCGTCACGGGCCGGTGGAGCCGGCTCCGGTTCCACGTAGTCCGCGACCGGCATCCCCTCCTCTTCCAGCTTGGCCCTCGCGCGCTCGTACTGCTCGTCCGTAATGGTCCCGTCGTCGCGCAGCTTTTTCAGTTTGTCGAGTTCTTCGGCCGCGGTCATCGAAAACTCCCGCTGGTGTCGCGCTACTTGCCGTTCGCTCCCGGCCGGCGCGGATTTGGGATAATCCGCTGGGTGCGTCCAGTTTGCCACACCGCGCCCGGTTCCGCTACTCCCTCGCGCGGCGGCGGGGGGAAAGAAAATGGTGCCACAGGGCTTGTCAAGAAATGACATTATGTATACTATGTTCGCAGGTTCCGTTCGGTACGGAACTCGGTTCACTGTCGATCTCGCCGAACGAGGAGGAACCCATGTCCGCCGGGCGACGAAACCTTGTGCAACCTTTTCGAGTTTTGCCACAACTGGCCCCGGTGAGCCACTCCGCCGCGGCTCGGTTTTGTGCCAGGCGTTCGCGCCTCGCCCGCTTCGGTTCGCGGATGTGGTGCTACAGGCCGGCTCGTAAACACAGGCGCACGTCCGACCGAGAACTACACGCCCGCGCGCGCCGCGCAAGTTTTCCAGTTTCCCCCGGCGCGTGCCGATGGCACAATAAACACTCCCGCCGTATCCCCGCGAGCATTGCGAATGCACCCGCCCCTGTCCCGCCGTAACTTCTTCGGTCTGTGCGGTCTCGTCCCGTTCGCCGGGCTGCGGCCCACCTTCGCCGCGAACACCCGCGCGCCGGCCAAGAGCGTGCTCGTCATCCTCGAACAAGGCGGCGTGTCCCAGATGGACACCTGGGACCCGAAGCCGGGCGCGGTGAGCGAGCACCGCAGCCCGTACAAGCCGATCAGCACGAAGGTGCCCGGCATGAGGTTCACCGAGCTGCTGAAGGAAACGGCGAAGGTCGCGGACAAGCTCGCGGTGGTGCGGTCGATGTGGCACCCGAAGGCCGGGGCCAGCGGGCACGGCGAGGGGACGCAGTACATGCTGTCCGGCGCGCACCCCGGCAGTGCGGTCCACATGCCGGACCTCGGCTCGGTGGCGTCGCACACGCTCGGCACGAGCGCGCACTTCCTGCCGCCGTATGTGATGGTGCCGGGCAACCACGAGCAGGCGAACGTGACCAGCACCGGGTTCCTGCCGGTCGGCACGAAAGCGTTCAAGACCGGCGGCGGCGACCTGTCCGCGCCCGGTTGGAAGGTGGGCGCGCTCGACCCGCGCGCGGACACGCCGGCCGAGCGACTCGCGGCCCGGCAGCAGTTGCTCGCGGGGCTGAACGCCCGGTCGTCGCCCGGCACCGGCCGCACCTTCGGCGGCATGGACCGCTTCTATTCCCAGGCGTTCGACACTCTCACCAGCGCGAAAGTGGCGAAGGCGTTCGACTACCAGGGCGAACCGCTAACCGTGCGCGAGCGGTACGGTGTCGGCCACCGCGGGGCGTGTTACCTCGTCGGCCGCAAGCTGATCGAGGCCGGCGTGCGGTTCGTGACCGTGGACGTGCGCTGGCCGCTGGCAAAGGAGTACCCCGGCGGGTTCAACATGAACTGGGACCACCACGACCTGATGTACATGAACGGCTCGTGCGGCACCGTCCGCGACAAAGCCGGCGGCGAGGGGCGGTACGGCATCGGGACGTGGCCCATGATGGGCAGCACCGACCGGGCGTTCGCTGCGCTGATCGAAGACCTCGACCAGCGCGGCCTGTTGGCGGAAACGCTGGTGTGCTTCGTGACCTAGTTCGGCCGCACGCCGAAGCTGAACAAGTTCCAGGGCCGCGACCACTGGACGAACGCCTATTCCATCGCGCTCGCCGGCGCGGGGGTGAAGGGCGGGCAGGTGATCGGCAGCACGGACAAGGACGGCGGACAGGTGACGAACGACCCGTACACGCCGGAGGCCTACGGCGCGACCGTGTTCGAGAAGCTGGGCATCGACCGGGCGAAGCCGCTGTACACCGCCAGCGACCGCCCGGTGTTCATCGGCCACGAGGCCGACCCCATCAGCCAGGTGATGTGAGGTGTGTTCCCTCGAGCGCGGCGAGAGCACGCTGCTGGTTTTCAGCTTTACCGGCCGGCTGACGTCGCCGCTCGCGTGCAAACGAAAACCGGGAGGCTTTCGCCTCCCGGTTCGCGTGCTCGTCAGTCGTTAGTCGCGACGGCCGCCGCGGTAGCCGCCGCGGTCGCCACCGCGACCGCCGCGGGCGCCTCCGCGACCCCCGCCGCCGCGATCACCGCGGTCGCCGCCACCTCCGCCCTGGTCGCCGCCGTCGTCCTCGCGCGGGGCCATGAGCGCCTTGCGCGACAGCTTCACGCGGCCCTGGTCGTCGATACCGATCACCTTCACCTGCACCTTGTCGCCGATCTG
>SXHE01000555.1 GCA_005773755.1 Planctomycetia bacterium | reverse complement strand
GGCGGTGGTGCGCGTGTTCAACTCGTACGCCGCGCCCTGATTCGGGTTCTTATTGTCGAGAAACGAGAAGGTCCCGGAAGCGGTGAGCGATTTCGCCACCTGGCTCATGCTCCGCGTCGTCGAACACGAGCGCGACGTTCGCACTCGTGCGGCGCGACACGAATGTGCACCAACGGCAGCGAAGCTCGTGGGGCCGCGAGCGGCTTCAGTCCCCTCCGCCAGTATCGAACTCGTCGAGCAGGTGGCCCAGTTTGTCGCGTTTGGTTTGTAGGTAGTCGCGGTTGTGCGCGCCGGAGGCCATCTGGATCGGCACCCGCTCCACGATCCGCAGACCGTACCCTTCGAGGCCGATCACCTTGCGCGGGTTGTTCGTCAGCAGTTTGATGTCTCGCACGCCCAGGTCGTGCAGGCTCGGCGCGCCGATGCCTCAGTGCCGCAGGTCCGGGGCGAAGCCGAGCCGCTTGTTCGCTTCCACCGTGTCCAGGCCTTCTTCTTGTTGAAGCTTGTACGCCTTGAGTTTATTCAGCAGCCCGATGCCGCGGCCCTCCTGCCGCATGTACACGATCACCCCGCGGCCGGCGTCGGCCACCTGCTTCATCGCGTAGGCCAGTTGCGGGCCGCAGTCGCACTTGGCGCTGTGCAGCACGTCGCCGGTCAAGCACTCGCTGTGCATCCGCACCAGCACCGATTCTGATTGTACCGGGATCGCTCCGGTCGCTGACGCTCCCGGCTCGCCCGAAGGCACGCCGATGCCGCCGAGGGCGAGCGCGAGGTGCGGCTCCTGATCGACCATCGACGAGTACGCGAACAGGTCGAACGTGCCGAAGTCGGTTGGCAGTTTCAGGGCGATCTCGCGCTTCACCAGCTTCTCGCGCCGTCGCCGGTACTCGATCAGGTCGGCGATGGTACACATCTTCAGGTCGTGCTTCGCACAGAACCCGCGCAGGTCCGGGAGCCGGGCCATGCTGCCGTCTTCGTTCAGGATCTCGCAGATCACCGCGATCTCGCGCAAGCCGGCGAGCCGGCACAGATCGACGCTGCCCTCGGTGTGGCCGGCGCGAACGAGCACCCCGCCGGGCTTGGCGATCAGGCCGTCCATGTGGCCCTTGTCGCGGACGAGGTCTTGCGGGCCGCTGTTGGGGTCGGCACACACCTGAACGGTGCGGGCGCGGTCGAACGCGGAGATGCCGGTGGTGACGCCGTAGCGGGCGTCGAAGTTGTGGGTGAAGGGGGTCGCGGTCGGGTCCAGGTTGACGCCGGGGAGCAGGTCGAGGCCGACGCGGTCGGCGTGCGGTTTGGAGAACGACACGCACAGCCGGCCGCAGGCGTGGCGGATCATGAAGTTGATGGCGGGCGGGGTGACCGCGTCCGCGGCCATGACGAGGTCGCCCTCGTTCTCGCGGTGCTCGTCGTCCACGAGCACGATCATGCGACCGGCGCGCAGGTCGTCGAGCGCGGCGTCGATGGTGCAGAAGCCTTCGGTCGAGCGGGGCATGTACGTCTCCAAAGGGGAAGCGTCCCCTAATTGTACGCGCCTGTGCCCGCTAGTGCCCGCCGCCACCGGGCATCGGAGGGCCGCCGCCCTTCGCCTGCTGTTGAACGGCGACCGCCTTCAGGTCCGATTCGACCCGCACCACCCGCCAGGGCAGCCCGAGGCGGTTCGGGTCCTTCGCGTTCTTGTACCGGTCCAGTTCGGCGCGGAGTTCGGCGGGAATGTCGGTCGTTCCGCTCGCGGGGTTCGCGCCCTCCCGGTAGCGCTTCACCAGGGCCAACAGGTGCGGGTCGGTGCAAGTGATGACCAGTCGCCCGCGGGCGGTGCCGGGGCGCTGGTCTTCGGGCTGGACCGGTAGGTCGCCGTCCGGGCGCTGGGGCAACAGCGGAATCTCGATCGGCACCCGCACGTCCACCGCGTCGCCGGTGAACGTGACGACGCTCTCCTTGTCGGGCACGTTGCCGGCCTGATCGCGGAGCTTGTCGCCGGCGGGCCGCAGACTGGGGCCGTTCCAGGCTTCTCCGAACCGCCGCTTGTGCCAGGCCGATGGTTCCGCGCCGGTGTTCGTCTTGAAGAAGCGATTGGCCACGAAATCGGCGTAGCCCGCGTCGCCGAGTCGGAGCAGCAGTCGCGCGGCCACCGCGTCCCAGCCCCCGAAACTGTTCTGAAGCAGCCCCGCCACGGCCTGATTGTTGAACCCGGTGCGGTCGCCACCGGGGGCGACGAACACCTGGTACGCGTACTCGCGGCCGACCGGTCCCGCCCCCTGGTAGTCGAGAAACGCCTTGCCCGCGGCGGCCGCGTCCGCTTCGAGAATGGCGACGAGCCAGCCGTAGCCCGTGCGCGTGGCGCGGCCCTGGTCGATGAACCCACCCTGTAGCGGGCGCACGATCATCCACTGCCGGCCCGCGCCGGCGGCGGCCGGGGCCGCGCCGGGCGCGTCGCTCTTGGTCACACCCTCAAGGCCGCGCAGCGGCAGCGACACGGGGAACGTCCCCTCGGGGCAGGTCGCGGTGCCGGTCACCCGGCACTCGACCACGCCGGGCTTGTTCTCCCACGTCACGCCCTCGATCTCGAACTTGAACTGGTCCTTGTTCCGGTGCGCGAGCCGCACCAGATCGCTCTGGCCGAACGCGAGCAGCTCGTCGCGGAACGCCGTCTTCATGCCGTCCAGGTCGGTCGCGGCGACGGACTGGCGCTGCCCCGGCGCGAGCGTGCGGTGGAACGCCTTGCCGACGTCCTCCTCGGTGCCGCTCTTGATCTGATTGACCCACTTGTCGACTTCGCCCCGCGCGTCGCGACGGATCGCGAAGTCGATGGCGAACAGGTACGCGACGTAGCACAGCCCCACGATCACCGACGTCCACCACGCGGCGTTCACCAGATCGACGCCGTACAGCAGGCCGGTGCGCGTGCCCTCCGAGTTGCGGATCATCCGCCGCGCGGCGAAGCTGAGCACGATCGCGATCACCGGCAGCACCAGCAGCTCTTCCATGAGCAGCGGCTTCTTGCCGACGAACGCGAAGTACCCGAACGCCAGCAGCAGGACGACGAACTTCCCCGCGAACCACGCGGCGGCGGCGGCGGCCCACGACACGGGCACGTACGGGACCGCGTCCGCGGTGGACGGCAGCGACGGGGCGTTGGTCGGTTCGGATGTGGACATAACAGCGCGACCCCGGACCGGATGAGGGACTCTGCCGTTCTAGCGGACACCGGTTCTACGGGACAGCGGGCGGCGGGGTTCGGTCGGTCGAAAGTCGTAAGGTCGAAAGTCGCAAAGTCGAAG
>SXHE01000554.1 GCA_005773755.1 Planctomycetia bacterium | reverse complement strand
GTCGCTGTGCAACCGAGAAACGCCATGCGTATCTGAGTTGCGTTGCTACCGGCGGGCTGACGCCGCGCCGCTCACGTCATCCGAGCGCCTACTTCTGCGCGCCGAGTTCGGCGGACGGCTTCGGGGCCGGCAAGTTCAGCGCGCCGACCGCGACGTCCGCGGTGCCGATCAGCTCTTTCAGGTTCTTGCGGAACGTTTCGTACTGGATCTGGAGCGCGTCGCGCTCGCCGGTGCGGACCTTCACCTCACCCTTGAGCGCTTCCTTCTCGGCCGCGGCGGTCGCCTTCGTCAGCTCCAGTTCGCGCTGGGCCTTCGCGCTCTGCTCTTCGGCCACCGCCAACTTCTGCCGGAGCTGGTCGCGTGCGGCGGTTGCGGCGCGGTACTCCTCTTCGAGCTTCTGGGCCTTCGCGGTCGCGGTGGTGTCGGGCGCGGACGCGCCGGGCGTCCCCTTCGAGCACCCGTAGGCCCCGAGGAGCGTGACGAGCAGGAAGCCGATGATCTTGTACGACCGGGGCATGTGTGATCTCCAGGTGAACCGGGCGCAATACGACCCGGCCGGGGGCAAGCCCGGAACAATCGGAAGGAGTTCGCCGCCTTCTGTCGGTGGCTCATCTTGTGTCGGCGCGGGTACTTTACCGGCTTGACGTGAACTCGCCAGATTTCGGAACCGGAACAGGTTGCCCAAAGCCACGCGCGCGGCTTGGGAAAGTAGTAATGATTGTGATGCTTGGTTTACACCTCCCCCTTGAGGGGGAGGTGTAAACAAAGACGGCGCGATGCGTAGATGAACCTCTCTCACTCGTCCTCGACGCCGTTGAACAGGCCGAGGTAGCTGTGGTAGCGGCGCGAGGTGATGAACCGGCGCGCGACGGCGTCCTTGACCGCGCACCCCTTCTCGTGGGTGTGCGTGCAGTCGGGGAACCCGCACAGCGGCACGAACGGCCGGAACTCCGGGACGTAGCCCTCCATCTCCGCCGCTTGTGCCTCCCACAACTGCATCTGGCGCACGCCCGGCGTGTCCACCACCCAGCCGCCGAAGTTCAGCTTGATGAGTTGCGAGTATGTCGTCGTGTGCCGGCCCTTCTGGTTCACCTCACTCACCGACTTCACCGCGAGTGCCAGGTCCGGCTGCACCGCGTTCAGCAGCGACGACTTGCCGACGCCGGACTGCCCGCTGAACACGGTCGCGCGGCCGCGCAACTGCTCGCGCAGGCGGTCAATGCCGTACCCGCTGCGCGCGCTGCACAGGATCACCGTGATGCCGAGTTGGGCGTACAGCCCGACCAGCGGTTGCAGTTCCACCGGGTCCGCGAGGTCCGCCTTGTTCAGGCACAGCACCGGTTTTAGGTCGCCTTGTTGCGCCGCGGCCAGATAGCGGTCGATGAGGTTGGGTTTCAGGTTCGGTTCGACCAGCGACATGATGATCGCGAGCTGATCGACGTTGGCAACGAGAACGTGCTCGCGCCGCCGGCTGGCGCGGGTCAGCACCCCGTGCCGCGGCTCGACCCTTTCGATAACTCCCTCGTCGGAACCGGAGCCTTCACGGGCGTGCCGCACCCACACCACGTCGCCGGTCGTCACCACGCTGCGCTCGTCGGTGGCGAGACTCTTGAGCAGTCGGCGGACGGCGCAGCGGAACACGCGGCCGTCGTCGGTTTCCACAACCGAGGCGAGGCCGTGGACGCGCAGCACCCGCCCGCGCACGCACTCGTCGGCGTTCATCGCGGGCATACTGGTGCCGTCGTCCGCGTCGGTCTGCACGACGGTGCGGTAGCGCGACAGGTTCCCCTTCGCGCGCACGCGCTCGCCGCTCTTGGCGTCGTCGGCGCGCCCGTCGCCCTCCTTGAAGTCGCGCGTCAGGTCGTTCTCGCGCGGCGGCTTCTCGCGGTTCTTGCGCAGTTCGACGCGCACCTTCTTCTTCTTGCTCATAGAGGAATGTTACTCGCTGGGGCCGCGCTCCGCTGCGCGTCGCGGCTACACGGTTAGGTGATTGACACACGCCCCCTCTGCTCTGACACTACACACACCTCGTACAAGGAGCCTCCCCCATGCGCTGCACACTGCCCGTTCTCGCCCTGCTCGCCTTCCCCGCGCTCGGCGCGGCCGACGACGTGACCGTCGTAGTTGGTAAGGACGCGATCGAGTTCAGGTCGGGTTCGGTCGTCGTCGCGAAATACGCGACGGCGGAGACGGTCGCCAAGCCCTACCTGTACCCCGTGCTCGCGCCGAACGGCGTCCCGGTCACGCGCGGCTACCCCGTCGAGAAGGCCCCGGGCGACGCGACCACCGACCACATTCACCAGAAGTCCGTGTGGTTCTGCCACGGTGACGTGATCCCCGAGGGCATCGAGCTGAAGATCAAGTCGGCGAACAAGGCCGACAAGGGCGTGGACTTCTGGAGCGAGGCGAAAGACAAGGACGGCCCGCGGCACGGGAAGATCAAGTGCGTGAAGGTCGGCAAGCCGGTGCAGCACGCGCCGAACCACGCGAGCGTCGATACGCATAACGAGTGGATCACCCCGGACGGTGTGAAGATCATGGACGAGGTGCGCGTGCTCCACTTCACGGACACGAAGGACGGTCGCACGTTCACGTTCGACATCCTGCTGAAGGCGAGCGTGTGCCCGATCACGTTCGGCGACACAAAGGAAGGCTCCTTCGGCATCCGGGTTAACGACGCGCTGCGACCGAGCCAGGCTTCCGGGGCGACGGTGACGACCGCCGACGGCAAGTCGTTTGCCCCGCCGGTCAAGGACAACCTGCCGATCTGGGGCCACCCGACCGCGTGGATCGACTACTCCGGCAAGTTCGACGGCAAGGACGTTGGCGTCGCGGTGTTCGACCACCCGAAGAACGCGCCGTCGAACTGGCACGTCCGCGCGTACGGGCTGAACGCGGCCAACCCGTTTGGTCGCGCGCACTCCGGGTTCCCCTCGCAGAAGGGCAAGGACGACCTGCTGAAGATCGCGAAGGGCGGCGAGATGAAATTGAAGTACGCCGTCTACGCCCACGGCGGCGACGCCAAAGCCGGCAAGGTGGCCGAGGCGTTCGCGGCGTTCGCGAAGTAGTGTCAGTGGTTAGTGGCCAGTGGCAGTGAAAGACAGAAGACCAGAGGCACATGGCTTCTGGTCTTCTGTCTT
>SXHE01000553.1 GCA_005773755.1 Planctomycetia bacterium | reverse complement strand
CCACAATCAATTACTACACCCCGCTTGCAATCGCGCGAAGATGGCGTCCGCGTCCAGTTCGGCGAGCGCGGTCGCGCGGGAGCACGCTTCCATCAAGACGCGGTCCTGCACGCGCCCGCGCTTCAGCGCTTCGGAGTACGGGAACCGGTGGAACGACACCATCGCGTACTTCGACACGAACCGGCCGGGGAACTTGTCCTCCAGCTTGTGTTCGAGCTGCCGCTTCAGCGCGAAGTGCGGGTCCGCGCTGGTGTCTCGCATCTCGACGAAGTTGTCGAGCGCGAGCTGCGCGATGGCGTCCGTGTTCGGCTTCCGGGCGTCGAAGAACCGCGGGAACACGTCGGCCCAGTTCCCGCCGTGCACGTCGAACAGTTCCGCCAGCACCCCGCAATCCTCGAACGCGCAGTTCATCCCCTGGCCGAAGAACGGCACGATGGCGTGGGCCGCGTCGCCCAACAGGAGTGCTTGCCCGCCGAGGTGCCACGGCCCGCAGCGAACGGTGACGAGGCCGCCGGTGGGGTTGCGCGCGAACTCGTCTTCGAGGTTCGGCAGCAGCGGGATTGCGTCGGGGAACGTCTTCTGAAAGAAGCTGTGGACGGCCTCGCGCGTGTCGAGCTTGGCGAACTCGTCGTGTCGCAGGAACAGGGTGCAGGTGAACGAGAGATCCAGATTGGGTAGGGCGATCATCATGAACCCGCCGCGCGGCCAGATGTGCAGCGCGTTGGGCTCGATGCGGAACGAGCCATCTGTGGCCGGCGGGATCGTCAGTTCCTTGTAGCCGTGTTCGAGGAAGTCTTGCGCGTAGTTCATGCGCGTGTGCTGCATGAGCGCGAGGCGCACGGCCGAGGCCGCGCCGTCCGTGCCGATCACCACGGGGGCCGGCGCGGTGAACTCGCGCCCGGTGGCCTCGTCGCGCACCGCGAGCGCCCGCGCGCGCGGGTCGTAGCCGGTGACGCGGTGCTGGAAGAAGACGCGCGCGTTCGGCTCGCGCGCGAGCGCGTCGAGGAGCTGCGCGTTCAGCCCGCGCCGCCCGACCGAGTGGATCACCTCGTCCGCGGTGCGGCCGTAGGGAATGAGCGACGTGTTTCCGTTGACAGGGTGAATGAAGCGCCCACGCATCGGGATCGCGCGGGCCAGCACTTCGGCATCAAGGCCGACCTGCGAAAGTGCGTGGATACCGCGCGTGGAGAGCGCGAGGTTGATCGACCGGCCTTCTTCCACCTGTTCGGCGCGCTGGTCGGCGCGGCGCTCGAACACGGTCACATGCACCCCGCGGCGCGCGAGCATCAGCGCGAGGAGCGAACCCGCGAGGCCGCCGCCCACGAGCGTTACGTCGCGCATGAGAGTACCTCCACGCAGCGGGCGACGTCCGCGAACCGGTTGTACAGCGGCACCGGGGCGAGGCGGATCACGTCCGGCTCGCGCCAGTCGCAGATCACGCCGGCCGTGCCCAGCGCCGCGAACGCCGCGCGCGCGTTCTGCTTCACGCGCACGGATAGCTGACACCCGCGCCGGGCCGGTTCGTACGGGGTGATGATTTCGATGCGCTCCGCGAGCAACTCGCGCAGCGCGGAATCGAGCAGGCCCGTGAGCGCCTCGCTCTTCGCGCGCAGCCGGTCCATGCCGACCTCGGAGAAGATTTCGAGCGAGGGCAACAGCGCCGCGAGCGAGAACAGCGGTGGGTTGCTGAGTTGCCAGCCCTCCGCACCGGGGATCGGCTCGAACTGCGGCCCCATTGCGAACCGCGCGTGCTTGTCGTGCCCCCACCACCCGGCCATGCGCGGTAGCGGTTCGCGCGCGAAGCCGTGGCGCTCGTGCACGAAGCACCCGGCGACGCAGCCCGGCCCGCCGTTCAGGTACTTGTAGTGGCACCACACGGCGAAATCGGCGTTCCAGTCGTGCAGCGCCAGCGGCACGTTGCCGGCGGCGTGCGCGAGGTCGAACCCGGCGACGATGCCGTGCCGGTGCGCGGCCTCGGTGATCGCCGCGATGTCGATGAACTCGCCGGTGTAGTAGTTCACGCCGTCCATCAGCACGAGCGCCAGCTCGTTGCTGTGCTGGTCGATCAGGTCAGTTACGTGCGAAGCCGCGAGTGGCTCGGCAGAGATGATGGCTTCGTCAGGGTTGAAGCCATGCAGGGCGACTTGCGAGGCGAGGGCGTAGCGGTCCGAGGGGAAGGCCGTGTGCCCGACGAGTACCTTGTATCGCGCGCGCGTCGGCCGGTAGAAGCTCGTGAGCATCAGGTGCAGGTTCACCGTCAGCGTGTTCATCGCGACCACTTCATACGGGCGCGCGCCGACGATTCGCGCGAGGTGTTCGGCGAACAACTCGTGATAGTACACCCACGGCCGCGGCTCCTTGAAGTGCCCCTCGACGCCGAGCGCTTCCCACGCCTGTAGTTCGTCGTTCACGAAGGCGCGGGTCGCCTTCGGTGCGAGGCCGAGCGAGTTGCCGCACAGGTACGCGACCTCCGCGCCGTCCGCGTGCCGTGGAACGCTGAAGCGGTCGCGGTACGGCGCGAGCGCGTCGGCGCGGTCCAGTTCGCTTGCCCGCGCGCGGAGTTCGTAGAGCGTCATTCGCCGCTCTCCAGCTCGAACAGAATGGGGCGCGACGGCACCGCGTCCGCGACGATGTTGGGCGCGTGAATCGAGAGCAGGTACGCGCCGTCGGGCACCTCGTCGGGGACGAAGATCAGCTCCGTAACCGTGCGCCGCCGCGCCTCTTCACTCGGAAGCTCCTGCGAACCGGGCGGCACGTCCCAGAACGCGCGGTGCGCCGCAAGCGCGCCCCCATCATACAGCGGATCGAGCGACGGCAGATCGACCAACAGGTGAGCCACGCCTTTCGCGCGAACGAGTCGCATCGCGTCGGGCGTGAAGTACGGCGTCGTATCGTTCTCCCACCGGCGCGCGCGCTTGCTCACGTCGTTCGGCAGCGTGCGCACCACCAGCGCGGCTGTCGTGTTCGGCAGGAGTTCGAGGTGTTCCGGGCGAATCTCGCGACCGCTGGGTGCGACCGACACAACCACGCACGGCACGAACACCGGCAGTTGCACCGCGGACAGCGGGAAGCGGTCGCCGGTGATGTGCCCGACGCTCTCGGTGTGCGTGCCGTTGCAGTGCGGCGTCAGCGTGAGCACGTCGCAGTTCACCGGCCCGCCGTGGCGCGTGTCGAGCGTGAACCCGTCGCCGCTGTACGGCCGCGCGGTCGCGGGCGGCGCGCCGTAGGCGCTCGGCTGCGGCCCGTGCGGGTCGAGCGGGATCGACAGATCGAAGCGCCCGCCGGTGGGGATGAAGGCACGTCGCATGGTGGCCCCGTGAGAGCGCGTGAGGCGGGGCGTTCCCGCCGCGCGCTACACCTTCGGCTTGCGGTAGAACCGGTTGGCGGCCAGCCCTTCCAGCACGAACAGCGCGAGCACCGCGATCAGCAGCCACGGGAACAGGTCGATGGGCTGGCCCAGGGCCACGTTCAGCCAGTCGCGGAGCGTCGAGTTGCGGTCGATGGCGAACACGCGGTTCGGGCCGGTCAGCTTCTCGATCTCCTCGATCGACACCTTTTCCAGGTTGCTCTCCTCCGGCGGCACGTTCGTGCTGAACCCGTCTTTCCAGATCAGTACGCGGTCCTTCTGCACCGAGAGCGCGTAGTTGCCGGGCGCGCTCGTCTTGGGCGGGCCGATGCGCAGGTCAGCCTGCGTGCCGCGCGGCGGCTTCGCGTCGTCTCCGACGATGTGGCCCGGCGGTCCGCCCTCCAAAACGACCTCGCTGGTGCGGTCGAGCCGGCCCAGCGGCAGCGGCACGGTCACGGTCGCGCCGGTGGGGAAGTTGAAGTTCGCGTCCGCGGTGTTGCCCGCCAGATACCGCACCAGCAGGTACGGGAACGCGGCGTACCAGCTCGACCCCTCCTGCTCCCAATAGTCGTGCCACAGGTCGTCGTCCGGCATGATGTCCATGCGGGTCGTGAGCAGCACCACCTTGCCCTTCGCCGCCTTGCCGTCCTTGTCGAGCACGGGCCGTTCGAGGACCGCGGGGCGGCGGTCCTTCGCGGCCTCGGCGTCGCGGTAGTACACGACGGCGCTCGCGGCCGGGTCCGGGGTCACGTCCCAGTACTTCTTGGTGGTCCGCGGGTTGGCGATGGTGTCCAAGTTCGCCTTCTGATCCCGCCACTCGGCGATGATCTTGAGCATCGGGTGTTTGAGGGCGGCCTCGTCGAGCACCCAGGTGACGCCGTTCTTGCCCTCGCGCGGGGCGAGCCAGTTCGGGGCCGGCTGCGGCGGCACGTTCTTCAGCTTCCGCGTCTCGATGATGTCCTTCTTGAGCTTGGCCGGCATCAGGTCGGCGGCGACGTTGTAGCCGTCGGTGTTGGTGGCCGTGTCGCTGCCGGGGATGACGATCAGCTTGCCGCCGGCGCGCAGCACCGGGCGCAGGCGGTCCCAGAGGGAGCCGTCGTTGGGCCGCGCCGGGTTCCCCGCGTGCGGGTTGCTCACGCTCAACAGGCACAGCGCCTCGAACCCGCGCAGGTCGTCGGTCACGGTCTCGTTCGGCTTCTTCAGGTCCGGGGCGTACCGCACCAGAGTGATGCCGCCGTTGCCCAGCTCGATCTGATCGGGCGTCACGACGAGGCAATCGAACTCGCCCTTCGCGGTGTGCGCCGCCTGCCAGAACGCCGCCCCTTCCTTGTCGTCGGTGATCGTGAGGACGCGCCGCGACTCGCCCACCTTGAACGTGAGGAACCGCTTGTTGTCGAACGGGAGCTTGTCGGGCGCGGCGAGCGCGAACTCGACCTGGTGCAGGCCCGGCTTGAGCGTGCGGAACTCGAACACCAGCTCGCGCGTCGTGCCCGGTGCCACGGTCACGGCCTTCGTGTCGGGCTTGGCCGCGCCGTCGAGGGTCGCGTGAACGGTCACGTCGAGCGGGCGGTCGCTGCCGGTCACGCCGACGGTCAGGCTCACGCGCGCGGGCTGGTTCGCCCCGATCACTTGGGGCTTCATCTCGGCCCCGAGGAGCGCCACGTTCGTGGGCGCGTCGAGGCCGAAATCGACGACGACGTGATGGACCGGCTTGGGGTCGGGAACGAGGTCGCGCAGTTTCTTCAGGTCTTCGGTGCTGGCCGGGTTCCACGACGTCGACACGCACTTCCGCACCGCACCGCTCCGCAGCAACCTGCCGGCCCTGATGGGTCTGCTCGCCGTCTGGTACCGCAACTTCTTCGGCGCCCAGACCGTCGCCGTGCTGCCCTACGATCCCGTTGCCGATCGCATCGTTCTCGTGCAGCAATTTTGGATCGGAGCCTATGCAGCGGACTTCCCGCCTTGGCAGATGGAGGCGATT
>SXHE01000552.1 GCA_005773755.1 Planctomycetia bacterium | reverse complement strand
CGGTGAGCGCGTTGCAGGTGCTCAAGCCGGGCGAACCCGATGAGCCACTCAAGGCACGAGCCGATGCCCTCAACTGGGACATCGACCGCGCCGTTAAGCTCATTACCGGCTGATGCCTACGACTTTGCAATCGGCCTAGGCACCACCTGCTGCCGGTGTTCCAGCGGTCCATGATGAACGTTCACCAGTTCGCGATCCGCGCCCACATCCAGCGGGCCGTGGCCCCGTGGGCCGCGGGGCAGGTGCGCGACCTGCACCGCGACGTTCACCTGATGGTGTGGAACGTGGTTCGCGATCTGCTCTACGGCCTCGACGAAAGCGCCGCGAGCGAATCGCTGCACGAGGACATGGAACACTGGATGTTCCAGACGTTCGCGCCGCGCGTGCGCGCGTTCCCGGTGAACCTGCCGTTCACCCCGTACCGCCGGATGCTGAAGGACGCGGCCAAACTGGAACAGCGGTTCCTCGACATCATGCGCGCGCGCCGCGCGGCCGGCGCGTCGGGCACCGATGCGCTCGCCGCACTCTTGCGGTTCACCACCCGCGACGGCCAAGAGGTGCCGCTCGAAGAGATCGTCGGGCACGCGCTCACCCTCTTCCTGGTCGCGTACGAGACCACCGGCAACACGTTGAACTGGACGCTGTTCCTGCTCTCGCAGTTCCCGGGGGTGCAGCAGAACTTGCTGGACGAGCTGGCCGCGCTCGGCTCGAACCCGAGTTATGAGGAACTGGATCAATTGCCGTACCTGACGCGGGTGCTGAAGGAGAGCATGCGGCTGCTGCCCGCGGTGCCGTACAGCCGGCGACTCACCTCGCGCGACGGCACCTTAGGGAAGTACGCGATCCCGAAGAAGACGCGCGTGATCTTCAGCCACTACATGACGCAC
This sequence comes from Planctomycetia bacterium, assembly GCA_005773755.1. Classification (GTDB taxonomy): domain Bacteria; phylum Planctomycetota; class Planctomycetia; order Gemmatales; family Gemmataceae; genus Gemmata. Next base: position 1,630 of record SXHE01000552.1, on the reverse strand, counting down.
CACATGCCGGAGCTGTACCCGAACCCGGAGCGGTTCGACCCGGCCCGCTGGGAGACGATCCGGCCGACGCCGGCCGAGTACCTGCCGTTCGGCGCGGGGCCGCGCACGTGCCTCGGCTCGTCGCTCGCGCAGTGCATCATCAAGCTCGCGGTCGCGCACATTCTGCCGCGGTGGAAGATCAACGTGGTCCCGAACTCGGTCGTTGACCGGCACATGGGCATCTCGCTCGGCCCGCGGGGCGGGCTGCCGGTGGTGCTGGCCGCGCAGGACCGCGATTTACACGCCTCCCCGATCACCGGTAACATCCGCGACATGGTGGACATCGACCAGCCAGGGCCGGCGGAGCGGGTGCGCGTCGCGGCATAACACAGGAGGTTCCCGCATGTCGAAGTCCGTAACGGGTCGGTCGGTGCCGCTGTCCCCGGCCCGGCGCATGGTCGGCGACATCTTGCAGGCGAGCCGGCAGCTCCCGCTGGTCGCCGGCGAGCGGACCATGCACCTGAAGAAGCTGGTGGACGCGCGGCGCGCCGCGGAGCCGACCAAGCGCCCGAGCTGGCTGGCGATGTTCGTGAAGGCGCTAGCCCGCGCCGCGGACCGCCACCCGGAGCTGCGCCGCGTGTTCCTCACGCGCCCCTGGCACCGGTTGTACCAGTACAACGAGAACATCGTCGGCATCGTGGTCGAGCGCGACTGCGGGGGCGGCGAACCGGGGCTGTTCCTCGCCCGCATCCACTCGCCGGAGAAGCTGACGCTGGCCGAGATTGACGCGCAGGTGCGCAAGCACAAGGACCGCCCGCTCGACGAGATTTCGGGCTTCAAGAACGCACTGCGGATGGCGCGGATGCCGCTGTTCGTGCGCCGGTTCGTCTGGTCGCTGATGATGAACTGGATGCCCCGGCTGCGGGCCAAGTTCCTCGGCAACATCGGGATCAGCCTGACCGCGGGTATGGGAGCCGTCGGCCTCACCCTGCTCACCCCGTGGACGTTCACGGCGTTCTACGACGCCTTTGAGGACGACGGTTCGCTGACGTTCCGTTTTATGCTCGATCACCGGGTCTTCGACGGCCACCTGGCCTGTCGCGCCGCCCGTGCGATCGAACAGGAACTGTGCGGCGCGATTCTCGACGAAGTCCGCGCGCTGAAGGCTCCCGACGTTGCCCAACCCGGCCCCGCGCAGGCGGCCTGACGAACTGGCCCCGCGCGCCGGACCGGCGCGCGGGCCGCGAAAAACTCCAAGCGATCCACTCGGTGTGATACACTTCTCGTAGCGCCCCGCGCCGGTGCGCGAACTTTCCCCGGCCCGAAACGGATAGGTATCAGGGCCGTGCTGGAACCTCCCCGCCACCCGCCGGAAACCGACGAAGCGCTGCTCGGTCGGCTCCGCGCCGGCGAGCGGGACGTGTTCGGCACGCTTGTGCGCCGCTACGAGCGCGAGCTGTTCGGCTACCTGCGCCGCTACCTGGGCGACGACGACCTCGCCGACGTCGTGTTCCAGAACACGTTCGTGCAGGTGTACTTGAAGATCCGGCAGTACGAACCCGGACGCGCGGCCCGCCCGTGGCTGTACGCCATCGCCACGAACCAGGCCATCGACGCGCTGCGGCGGCGCAACCGCCGGGCCGACCAGCGG
>SXHE01000551.1 GCA_005773755.1 Planctomycetia bacterium | reverse complement strand
GCGCCGCCGGGCCGCGCTGATGCGGGAGAGCGAGTTCTACGGTACGATGGACGGGGCCAGCCGGTTCGTGCGCGGCGACGCGGTCGCGGCGATCATCATCACCGCCATCAACCTGATCGGGGGGTTCATCATCGGGCTGACGAAGGGGATGCCCCTGGGTCAGGCGATCCGCACCTACTCGATCCTCACCATCGGGGACGGGCTGGTGACGCAGATCCCCGCGCTCATCACCGCGACCGCGAGCGGCATCCTGGTCACGAAGGCCACGTCCGACAACAGCCTGGGTCAGGAAATCGGCAACCAGTTCGAGGCCGCGGCCGGCCCGCTGCGGCTCGGCTCGTTCATCCTGCTCGGCATGAGCCTGATGCCGGGGATGCCCATGATCCCGTTCCTGGTGCTCGGCGGCGGGCTGTTCTTCCTGTCGCGCCGGCTCCAGGCGCGGCCCCCAGAAAAGCCCGCCGAAGACGCGGCCGCCGCGGCCGCGGCCGCCGCTGCTGCCGACGCGAAACCGAAATCGCCGGTCGAGGGCTATCTCGAAGACTTCATTCAGGCCGACCGCGTCAGCCTGGAGATCGGGGCGGCGCTGGTGCCGCTGGTGTCCGCGAAGCGCGGGCCGGGGTTGCTCGACAAGATCGGCGGGCTGCGCCGCGAACTCGCCAAGCAGCACGGCCTGTGGGTGCCCGCGGTGCGCGTGCGCGACAACATCCAGCTCGACCCGCCGACGTACCGCGTGCTGATCGGCGGGCGCGAGGTGGCCCGCGGCGACGTGCGCCCGGACCTGTGGCTCGCCATCGACCCCGGCGGCACGGCGCGGATTTCGCTCCCCGGAGAGGACACGAAGGAGCCGGCGTTCGGGCTGCCCGCGAAGTGGATCACCGACGCCGACCGGAACCGGGCCGAGGCCGCCGGCTACACGGTCGTGGACGCGCCCAACGTCATCATCACACACCTGGGCGAGATCGTCCGCCGGCACGCGGGCGAGTTGCTCAGCCGCGACGACCTGAAGGCGATGGTGGACAAGGTGCGCGAGTCGTCCCCGGCCGTGGTGGACGACCTGATCCCGTCCGCGCTCTCGATGGGCACGCTGCACCGCGTCCTGATGATCCTGCTCGACGAGCGCGTGCCGGTGTCCAACCTGCCGCGCATCCTGGAAAGCCTCGCGGCCCACGCGCCGGCGGTGAAAGACCCCGGCGAACTCGCGGAGCGCGTGCGCGTGGACATCGGCCGCGCCGTCGTGGACCGGTTCCGCGACGCCACCGGCCGCATCCGCGCCATCGTGCTCGACCCGCGCCTGGAGATCGAGCTGCGCCGGTCGGTTCAGGGGAACCAGTTGGTGCTCGACCCGGCGCGGCTGGAACAGCTCACGCTGCGGCTGATCGGCGAGCTGCGGAAGGCCAGCGCCCGCGGGTTCGAGGTGGCGCTACTGTGCGATGCCAGCCTGCGCCGGGCCGTGCGCCACTCGCTGGTGCGCGCCGTGCCCGAACTGGTCGTGGTCTCGTATCAGGAGATCCCGACCGACCTGTTGATGGAACCCGTGGCGGTGGTCCGCCCGGAAGACCTGACCGGCGGCGGCCCGTCCGCCGTCGGCGCGCTGTTCGACCCCAAGAACGCATAGAGCACAGAAGGCAGAGGACAGAGGGCAGAAAACAACAGAGGCGTAAGAAGAAGAGTAAGACTAAGGCAGGTGCTTCCTGGTCCCACGCTTCATTTTCCTCTTTCTCTTTCTCTTAATCCTCTTCTGCCCTCTGTCCTCTGCCCACTCCCGCCTAGAGTGACACCATGACCGGACCCAGTGGAACCGTTCGCGCGTACCAGCGCAACGCCGAGCAGCAGCGGCGCGACGAGTTGATCCTCGGCCACTTGCCGCTGGTGAAGCACGTCATCGGCCGGCTGCTCGGTGACATACCCGCCAGCGCGGACGCCGAGAACCTGGAGTCGGCCGGCGTGCTCGGGCTGGTCGAGGCCGCGGCCAAGTTCGACCCGACCCGCAACGCCCAGTTCAAGACGTTCGCGTACTTGCGCATCCGCGGCGCGATTGTGGACGAGATGCGCCGCAACAGCCCGCTGCCGCAACACGTGCTGTCGCGGGTGTCCGCGGTGCGCAAGGCGCGGCGCGACCTGCCGCACCCGGTCACGGTCGCGGCGCTGGCCGGGGCCACCGGGCTGAGCGAGGACGAAGTGGCCGACGCGCTCGCGGCCGAGCGGTTCGCCAAGACCACCTCCTGGGACCAGACCGCGGAGCCGGGCGGGGCGGAGCCGGCGGCGGCGACCGAGGAGCCGGGCGAGGAGTCCGTGCGCGCCGAGGCCGCCGGTCAACTGGCCGCCGCCATCACGGCGCTGCCCGAAAAGGAGCGCCACGCGGTCACCATGTATTACCACAAGGACATGCGGCTGAAGGAAATCGCCGAGGTGATGAAGCTGTCCGTGTCGCGGGTGTCGCGGCTCATTAGCAAGGCCACGTTCGAACTGGGGGAAGCGCTGCGCGGGCGGCCGGGCGGGGCAGAGCCGCGTTGACACGGGCGGGGCGGGCGGTATACCGGGCGCTCCGCGAACAGGAGTCGAGCAATGGACGAGGGGCGGGCCGGCTCCGGTAGTGCGTTCGTTCCGGCCGCGCGGGTGCGTGTGTCCGCGGAGGCGGTGCGGGTCGGCCCGCCGCGCCCCGCCGCGCCCGAGCGCGGCCCGGAACCGAAGGTGCAAGCGTTCCGCGAAGACGACGCGATTCGGATGATCGAGGTGGTGTGTTCGTGCGGCGAGCGCATCTGCATCCGCTGCGACTACACCTGAGACCGAGCCTCAAACGACGTGCAACTCGCTGGCCCAGGGAGGGGCGGTGGACGCGCGAACGAGCTACAAACTGGGCCTCGCCCTCCTCGCCGCCGCGAGCGGGTGCGCCCCGTTGCGCCCGTTCCGCGATCCCGTTCCGCCGACCCCGCAGTACAAGAACGTCGAGCCGTACGTCGAGCCGTACGTTGATCCGGCCGCGGCCGAACCGGTGCCCGGTGGGAGGATCGTCGCGGCCAGCGGGTGGGAGCCGCCGCCGATGCCGCCCCCGCGCCCGCCGTACCAGCCCCAGCCGTACCCGCTGACGCAACCGCAACCGTACCCGGGTCACCAGTACCCGCCCGCCCCCGGCGCGCCGCCGGTGTTCGCCGACCCGCGCCTGCGCACCAACCCGACCGTGCTCGGCGGGCGCATCGAACTCGGCCCGAACGAGGCCCCGCTCGACCGCGTCGTCGCGCTCACCAAGCACATCGAAGCGGTGCTCGCGCAGAACGCGCACCTCGCGGCGCGCGTCAAGGAACTCGAGGCGCTCGCGGTCGGGCGCGAGCAGGCGCTGGCCGAAGCCGAGCGCGAGATCGCCACCCTGAACGCGGACGCGGCAAAGGCCCGCGCCGCGCTTCTGGCCCAGCTCGCCTCGTTCCAAGCACAACTCAAGAAGTACGAGGACGACGACATCCAGTTCCTCGAAGCCGCGCTCAAGCTGTTGAAGAAGATCGCGGAGCAGCACGGGGTGAAACCGTGACCCGCCGCGCGGCCGGGGCCGCGGTCCTCGCGCTGGTCGCCGCGACCGGGTGCTGCCTCTTCGAGAAGGGGCGGTTCGCCCGCAAGCCGCACCCGGAGCCGCCGACGTTCAGCCAGTACCACCTCGACGGGTGGCGGTGGGAGAACGTGGACCGGGTGCTCGTGCTCCCGTTCCTGAACGAGTCGCCGCACACCCGTGCGGGCGAAGACGCACGGGCCGCGTTCGCGTCCGAGCTCCAGCGCGCGGCCCGCTTCGAGGTGGTCTCCGCGGACCCGGACGACCGCGCGGTGCTGGCCGCCCACGTCCACCGCGGTGGCCGGTTCGACGAGGCCGTGATGCTCGACCTGGCCGACCGCACGAAGGCCGACGTGATCGTCCACGGGATCGTCACCCACTACTCGCCGTACCCGCGCCCGCGGATCGGGCTGATCCTCCAGGCGGTCGCGCCGCGCGAGGGGAAGGTGGTCGCGTCGATCGACGGGCTGTGGGACACCACGGACACGGCCGTCGCCGAGCGGTGCCGCATCTACTACCGGCAGCGGGTGCGCCCGCGCCCGCCGTGGGTGCGGAACCACGTGATCGCCAGCGACGACGGGTTCGCCGGCGAACTCGCGCTCGAATCGCCGGCGCTGTTCCAGCGGTGGGTGTGTCACGAGTCGGTGCTCACGCTCCTGGGCCAACCGGTGCCTCACGTCCTCGCGCCGGGGCCGAATTCCCATGCGACGGTCGCAACCGCGGCCGGTGCGAGCAATCAAGTGCCGTGCGGACCGGTTGTGCCGCACCCGCGGGTCGGGAAAGTGAAGTAGGCTTGAGCGGTTGTGCCTCGTGCGGCGGGTATTCGGCCCGCGCGAGACGAGGCGGTTCCGCACACGCGCCTTCTCACACCCGGAGTTCGCACCATGTCCGCCCCTGGCACCGAGGCCCCCAAGAAGAAGGGCAAAAAGCTCCTGATGTTGATCGTCTGCGTCGTCTTTTCCGCCGCCGGGGCCGCCATCCCGATGCTGGTGAACGTCCCGGCGCTCTTCGCCAAGTCCAAGGAAGACAAGGGAAAAGAGAAGAAAGACGCCAAAACCGCGATCGTCCCGTTCGGCGAAGTCGTTGTGAACTTGTCCGAAGACCGCCTCCAACGGTATCTTCGTGTCAAGGTGGCGGTGCTCGTCGAGGCGGAAGCCGAGAAGGAGACGACCGACCTGCTGACCAAGAAGAAGGCCGCGGTCAAGAGCGCGATGATCGCGCACCTGGCGGGCAAGTCGCTCAAGGACGTGAGCGGCTCGGTCGGCGTCACCCGGATGCAGCGCGAGCTGCTGGAGAAGTTCGAGGACGTGCTGTACCCGGACGGGAACAGCCGCCTCAAGTCCGTACTGTTCGAGGAATACGTCGTTCAATGACGCCCGTCTCATTCGACTTCCGAAAGCCGCCGCCCGGGGAACTGGGGCGGCAAGCGTCCGGGTGGCTCGGGGCCGCGTGCCGCCGGGCACCGGCGTACTGGGCGCGGGCGCTGCCGTACCCGACCGGCCTCGCGGTCG
>SXHE01000550.1 GCA_005773755.1 Planctomycetia bacterium | reverse complement strand
GAGCCGTCTCCACCGACACAGGACGGCGGAGACCCGGTCGAACAAAGCGGCGAGTCGTCCAATACGCCAGCGAGTACGGAACCGGGAGACGGCAAGCCCGAGAAATCTCCGATGCGAGCGGCCCTGAAGGAAGCGTTCCAACAGACCGTCCGCACGTTCGCGAAACGCAACAGAAAGTTCAATGAGGACTACAAAGGGTTGATAAAGACGTGGTCTGGGTCGGCACGGGTCGTTCTCGACTTCCGCTCGGGCGACGACGAGAAGCTTGTTCGCCACACCCTGTTGGTTGAAGCGGTTCCGCGTGGCACACCAACCGATCCGGTTCCCGCGCCCGCCGTGGTGCCGGCTCCTGCGGTTGCCGTGTTACCACCTGTGCCGCCACCCTTACCGCCGGTAGTCGCGCCCGCTGCCGCAGCCACGGAACCCGAGTTGGCCGAGGAACTGACCGATGCAGACCCACCGCAACCGCAACCGGTGCGAGAAAGGCCCGCGCGCGTGGAACGACGTGACCGCGACGAGCAACCGGAGCCGGCTCCGACCCCGTCCACGTGGTGGACTCAACTCAACCTCGGACTCACCGCGTTGTGCGCGGTGCTGCTTGCGGCCGTGCTTGTAGCCGTGCTCACCCGCCCGGCGCCGGCAACCGGACCCGGCGACGAGGTCGCCCGGTTGGTCAAGGAGCGCGACGAGGCGCGTCAACTCGCGGCCAGCCGCCCGCCCGCGCCGTCGGTGCCGCCCACAGCCGCCGATGTCGCCAAGATCACCAAGGAGCGCGACGACTCGCGGCTTCAACGCGATGAGGCGGTGGACAACGCAACCAAGATGAACACCGCGCTGGTCACCGAGAAGGCGCGAAACGAGGAACTCCGCAAACAGGTCGCGGCCCGCGAGGTGACGGTGAAGGTTCCAGACACGCTCGCCACCGACATCGCCGCGAAAATCAAGGTGCCGCCGCCGAAGGTCGATGTCACCGCGCTGAGCACGGCTTTGGACAACCTCACCAAGAAGGTCGACGAGAAATTCAAGCTGCCCGGCGGCGGCGCGACGCCGAAGGACGTGAACGACGCGCTCACCGCCGTGAAGACGGAGGTGACCACCGCGCTGATCGCCTTCAAGAAGGAACTGGACGCCACCGCGAAGAAGCCCGCCGGCGCGACGCCGAGCGACGCGGTTGTCGTCGTCACCCACGGGGGGGTGATGGACGCCAACAACTACACCCCGGCTCTGGCCGACGCGGTCGTGACCCCACCGAAGGGCCGGGCCGTGACCGCGCCGGTTCGCGTCGGCCTCGTCGTCGCGGAAACCAACCAACTGTCCGTCAAGGTGCCGACTGACGCACAGGCAGCGAAGGTCGATGGGTTCGGCGTGGCGAACCGCGAGGCCACCGAAGAACCGGACCTGTTCGGCGGGCAGTTGCTGAACAAGGACGGGGTGAAGGGCGACGGGCGCCCGAAGCGCGCGGTCCTCGTCGTCACCTCCAAGTGCAAAGCCCCGCGCCCAGGGACCGAAGGCTGGAAGGACTTTCTGGAGGTTCACGTCGTCCTCGTCGCGCGCGAGAAGGGCGATGCGGAGAAGGCCGCGCTGGCCGACTGGCACGCGTTCGCCGATTCGTGCAACGGGAGCGTGTCGGTGATCGGCCATGCCGACCTGAAGGCCCAGAACGACGCACTGAAGGCCAAACTGAATCGGCTGCTCCAACCCCTGAACTGACCACTCGCGGAGTACCAAGCCATGCGCTGGACGATCGCCGCTCTTATCGTTTTTGCCGCGGTCGGCGGCAGCGCGGCCGCGGACCCGGACGTGTTCTGGCCGGACGACGTCGATAATGACGGGAAGTTCATCAAGGCGGGCGAGCGAGCCACCCCGGCCAGCGTGCTGAAGGTGATCCAGGCCGGGCAGAAGGGCGCCGTCGGCGCGCGCCCAGGGTGGGTCGCGTCCGACGGGTACGAGCCGCGCAAGCAGCCGTCCCGCGATCCCAAGTCGGCCCGGTCCGGGACCGCCCCGGTCCCGTTCCTCACGCAGGTGAACGTCCTGCTCGAGCGCTTCCAGGCGCGCGACGGGCACAACTACTCGCTCGTCTCCGACAAGACGCTCGCCGACGGTGGGGTAGTGCTCGGGTGGGTGCCCGAGGAGTACGTCCTCCAGAAAAACGAGTGCTTGCGCAACATCGACACCGAGATCCCGAAGAAGGCACTGGTCATCAACGCGCTGGCGGCCCTCCGCACCGGGGACGCGGACGAGGCCCGGCTGAAGCCGCCGCTGGTGTTCCGCGCCGTCGATCCGGTCGGCCGCGACGACGGCCCGCTGCGGTTCTTCGAGGTGTACTTCGTGTGGGCCGACACCCACCCGAACGACCCGAAGACCGGACACGCGCTGATCGGCTACAACATGCGGTTCGACACGAATACCACGTACACCCCGAGGGATGGGCGCAGCGCCCTCGACCAGTTCGTCGCCGCCACCCGCATCCTCGGGTGGGTCGACAAGTCGAAACTGTGTTTCTGGAACACCCGCGAGGCCGTCCAGTGGGAGGACCGCGTCGGCCGCACCGAGATCAATCCGAAGAACCCGACCGTCTTGGTCAAGGTGCCGGACCGGAAACTCCTCGTGAACACATTCGCCGATCGCGGCCACGCGATCCACGACGTCGATCCGACCGGCCCGCAGGCCAAGAAGCCGGACCCGACCAAGTTGGAGGCGGTCGTCGCCGAGAAATTCACCGAGGAGGGGCGCCCGGTGCGGTGGGAGCCGGCGCACATGCGCTACCCGCTGGACCTGTTCAAGCTCCAGTCGCAGCTGTACCTGCGGTACCACATCACCGACCCGAGCGTGTTCTTCATCGGCGAGGACGTGTGGAACATCCCGGCGGAGACGAAGGGCGGCAAGACCCAAGCGATCG
>SXHE01000549.1 GCA_005773755.1 Planctomycetia bacterium | reverse complement strand
TCGCGCTTTGGGTTGGTCGCGTACGGAAATCGGTGGTATCCTTGAGCGTACCGGCCGGCCGCCCGCCATTCCCCACAGGCCTCCCGATGTTCGGTCGTCGCGCGCTCGTTCTCGTCCCGCTTGCCTTCGGACTCGCGCTGTTGGTTTGCGCGCCGGAGCCGCAATCGGTCGCGGCCCAGCCGAAGACCGAGGCGGCGTTCAAGGCCGACGGGGTCGCGTTCCTCAAGAAGCACTGCCTGAGCTGCCACAGCGGGGATAAGCCGAAGGCCGATCTCGCGCTCGACAAGTACGCCGACGACGCGGCGCTGCTGAAGGACCGCAAGACGTGGACCCGCGTGCTCGACACGCTCAAGGCCGGCGAGATGCCGCCCGCGGCCAAGCCGCAGCCGACCGCGACCGACCGCGAGGGATTCACGAAGCTCGTCGAATCGGTATTCGAGAAGCACGACCGCACCGCGAAGCCCGACCCCGGCCGCGTGACCATGCGACGGCTCAATCGCAACGAGTACAACAACACCGTTCGCGACCTCGTCGGCATCGACTTCAACCCGGCCGAAGACTTCCCGTCCGACGACGTGGGCCACGGCTTCGACAACATCGGCGACGTGCTGACGCTACCGCCCGTGTTGCTCGAGCGCTACCTCGCCGCGGCCGAAACGATCATGGCCCGCGCGGTCACGCCGGTGCCGCCGCCGCCCGCGTCGCGCGGCGTGGGTACGCAGTTCACCGAACCGGCGGGGCCGGTGATCCCGATGAAGAACAATCACCGCGTCGTGGTGTACAAGCCGACCGGCACGCCCATCGAAACCGGGCCGATCTTCACGCGGTTCAACAACCTGCCGCGCGATGGCGTGTACAACGCGCAAACCACGGTCTACGTCGAGACGACCGGCAAGAAGCCGGTCAAGGTCGCCATCCTCGCCGGGTGCGACAAGGACGCGAAGGGCGCGGCGACGGACGCCGAAGCTGACAAGCTGAGCGGCGCGGCGGTCAAGAACCTGCGGCCGTTCGTGGTGCTCGGCACTTACGAGGTGAAGTCGCGCGACGAGAAGAAGGGCGACACGTTCCGGGTCGAGGTGCCGCCGCACATCGGCATCGACAAGATCGCGGTGGCACTGGTGAAGCCGGACGACAGCGAGCCGGCCCCGACGCTCTACGTCCGCTACATGTCGCTGACCGGGCCGATGGACAGCCGCCCCGCGACCCACCGTAAGTTGCTCGCGTGCGACGAAACGAAGCCGGTCGCGGAGCGGTCGCGCGAGGTGCTGGCGCGCTTCGCCTCGCGCGCATATCGCCGCCCCGTCACGAAAGACGAACTGGCGCGCTTGCTCAAGCTCGCCGACTCGCGCATCAGCGCCGGCGACAAGTGGGAAGCGGCGATGCAGTTCGCCATGACCGCGGTGTTGGTGTCGCCCAAGTTTCTGTTCCGCGTGGAGCTGGAAGCTCCGGGCGCTGACGCTTCCGGCTCGCCCGTGCCCCTTGATGAGTATCAGCTCGCGTCGCGGATGTCGTACTTCATCTGGTCGAGTATGCCCGATCAGGAGTTGTTCGACCTCGCGGCGAAGAAGCAACTGACGGCGAACATCGACTCGCAGGTGAAGCGGATGTTGCGCGACCCGAAGGCGACCGCGCTCGTCGACAACTATGTGATGCAGTGGCTCCAACTCCAGCCGCTGAAGAACGCCAACCCCGACACAAAGAAGTTCCCGCAGTTCAACGACCAGCTCCGCACCGCGATGGTAACGGAGACGAAGCTGTTCTTCGGCGAGGTGATTCGCGAGGACCGCAAGATTCTCGACATCCTCGACGCCGACTTCACCTACCTCAACGCCCCGCTCGCCCGACACTACGGCATCGGCGGGCCGAAGGGACCGCGGTTCAAGAACAACGAAGAGTTCCAGCGCGTCGAACTGAAAGGCACGAACCGCGGCGGTATCCTCACGCAAGCCAGCGTGCTGACCGTGACCTCGAACCCCGGGCGCACGTCGCCGGTGAAGCGCGGCCGGTATGTGCTCGAACAGCTACTCGGCACGCCGCCCCCGCCCCCGCCACCGAACGTGCCCGAACTGGAGAAGAACGGCAAGCCCGTCAACGCCGGCACCCTGCGCCAGCAGATGGAAGCGCACCGCAAGAACGTGGCGTGCGCCAACTGCCACGCCAAGATGGACGGCCTCGGCTTCGGGTTGGAGAACTTCGACGCCATCGGCGGCTACCGCACGAAGGACGGCGACGCGGCCATCGACTCCAGCGGCGAACTGCCGGGCAACGTCAAGTTCACCGGCCCCGCGGAGCTGAAAGCCGTGCTTCTGGGCAAAAAGGATTTGTTCGCGAAGTGCCTGACCGAGAAGATGATGACATACGCCCTCGGCCGCGGGCTTGAGTTCTACGACCGCCGCGCCGTCGATGGCGTGACAGCGGCACTGGCGAAGAACGACTACAAGTTCTCCGCGCTCGTGACCGAGATCGTTAAGTGCGACCCCTTTAGGCTGAGACGAGGGAAGAACCAATGATGCCCATTTCCCGCCGCACCGCCCTCAAGGGGCTTGGCGTTTCGCTCGCTCTTCCGTGGCTCGAAGCCATGGGGCCAGCAACCGCGTGGGCCGCGGGCGGCGACACCAAGTCGCCCGCGCCCAACCGCATGTGCTTCTGCTACGTCCCCAACGGCAAGAACATGGCCGACTGGACGCCGAAGGCCGAAGGCAACGACTTCGACCTGCCGGCGATTCTGGAGCCGTTCAAGCCTGTGCGCGACAAACTGTTCGTGCTCACCGGCCTGACCGCGGACAAGGCCCGACCGCACGGCGACGGCGGCGGCGACCACGCCCGCGCGCTGGGCGCGTTCCTCACCGGCGCGCAGCCCAAGAAGACAGACGGCACCGACATCCGCAACGGCATCTCGGTCGATCAAGTCGCCGCGGCCCGGCTC
>SXHE01000051.1 GCA_005773755.1 Planctomycetia bacterium | reverse complement strand
TTCGAGCGCGTGGTCGAGATCGCGACGCACCCGATCCTCAAGTCGCACGTCCTCGACGGCCTCGCGGTGCTGCCCGTGGCGCTGCACCTGGAGTGGCTCGCGCACGCGGCACTGCACGGCAGCCCCGGCCTCCAATTCCACGGATTCAACGACCTGCGCGTGACCACCGGGTTGAAGGTGGACGCCGGCGAGCCGGTGCCGATCCGCGCGCTGGCCGGCAAGCCCACCAAGCAGGACAAGCTGTTCGTGGTGCCGGTCGAACTGCGCGGCAAGCGCAAGGACGGGCGCGAGGTGATCTACTCGCGCGCCGACATTCTGCTCGCCCCGGCGCTGCCCAAAGCGCCGCCGGCCGACGCACCACCGGCCGTGACGCCGGTTCCGCACGACCCGGCCCGCGCCTACGCCGAGTTTCTGTTTCACGGCCCGGACCTGCAGGGGATCGCGGAACTGGTGGGCCGCGGGCCGCGGGCGTTCGTCGCCAGCGCGTACCCCGCGCCGCCGCCGGCCGACTGGTTCGAGTTCCCCTTGCGCTCGGGCTGGGTCGCGGACCCGCTCGCGCTCGACGCCGCGTTCCAGGTGATGATCCTGTGGACCCAGGCCGAGCACAACACCGGCTCGCTGCCCAGCTTCGTCGGCCGGTATCGGCAGTTCCGCAAGGCGTACCCGGCCGACCCCATCACCGTGGTCGCCCGCGTCACCCGCGACGACTCCAAGTTCGCCCGCGCCGACATCGACTTCCTCGCCCCCGACGGCGCGGTGATCGCCCAGATGCAGGACTACGAGTGCGTGATGGAGCCGAGCCTCAACGCCTCGTTCCGCAAGAACCAGCTCGTTGGGAAGTAGTGGCTCGTGTCAGTGAAGGGCAGTGAGGAAGTGCGCCCGTGGTGCGAGACGCCGTGTCTCGCTGTCTGCCATCACCTGCCTTTCACTGCCTGCTGCCTTTCACTGCCTGCTGCCTTTCCCGACACAAGCCACTGACACTAGCCACTGCTTATGGACCGCATTGCCATCGTTTCCGTTGCCGGCCGGTTCCCCGGGGCCGGCGCGGACCTGAGCGGCTTCTGGGAGCGCGTCGCGGGCGCGGTCGACTGCTCGCGCGAGGTACCCGCGGGCCGATGGCACCTGTCGCCGGGAGCGTGTGCCGACCCGCGGATCGCCAACCCGGACACGGTCTACTCCCCGCGCGGCTACTACCTCGACCCGTTCGACCCGGACCTCACCGGCCTTGATGTCGATACGAAGCTGGTCAGCGATCTCGACCCGCTGTTTCACCTCGTCCTCGATGTCGGCAACCGGGCGTGGCGCGGCGCGAAGACGGACCGGTTGGACCGCGCGCGCGTCGGCGTCGTGCTCGGCAACATCTGCCTCCCCACCGATGGCGCGAACGCTCTGTGCCGTGAAGCACTCGGCGCAAAACTGGGCCTCCCGACACGAACGCCGACGCACTCGCTGAACCGCTACGTCGCCGGGTTGCCCGCGGGTTTGCTCGCGCAAGGGCTGAACATCGGCTGCGGCAGTTTCACGCTGGACGCGGCGTGCGCGTCGTCGTTGTACGCGATCAAACTCGCCTGTGACGAACTGCTCGCGGGCCGCGCGGATGCGATGCTCGCCGGCGGCTCGTCGCGGCCGGATTGCCAGTACACGCAGATGGGGTTCGCGCAGCTCCGCGCGCTCGCCCCCAGCGGCCGGTGCGCGCCGTTCGACGCGAAGGCCGACGGCCTCGTCGTGGGTGAGGGCGCGGGCATCTTCGTACTGAAGCGCCTGGCCGACGCGCTGAAGCATGGCGACACGATCCTCGCCACCATTGCCGGGGTCGGCCTGTCGAACGACATGCACGGCAACCTGCTCGCGCCGGCGAAGGAGGGCCAACTTCGGGCAATGCGCGCGGCCTACGCCCGCGCCGGCTGGAAGCCGCAGGACGTGGACCTGATCGAGTGCCACGCGACCGGCACGCCGGTGGGCGACGCGGTCGAGTTCGACAGCCTGCGCGAGCTGTGGGGTGACAGGAGGGGGGCAGGGGGGGAACCCGCGGGGGGTTCCACCCAGGGAAGCGGCTGGGCACCGGGGCAGTGCGTCATCGGCTCGGTCAAGTCCACCGTCGGCCACCTGCTGACGGGCGCGGGCGCGGCGGCGCTCACGAAGGTGCTGCTCGCGCTCAAGGCGGAACAGCTCCCGCCGCAAGCGAACTTCGCGCAACCCGCCGACGGGCTGCGGTACGCGGACGGCCCGTTCAAGGTGTTGAGCCGGCCCGAGCGCTGGAACCGGCGCGGCGCGACCGACCCGCGCCGCGCCGCCGTGAGCGGCTTCGGCTTCGGCGGCGTGAACGCGCACCTGCTGGTCGAGGAGTGGACCGGCATTCCGCCGAAGCTCGCGGCCCGCAAGCCGAGTGCGGTCCCGAAGCTCGTGACCGCACAGCAAGCGCGCGGCGGAGCGACCTCCGACCGGGTGCGCGAGACCGCGGAACCGGTCGCGGTGGTCGGGGTGGCGGCGCACATCGGCCCGTGGGACGACGCGCGCAAGCTCCAGGAGCACCTGCTGAACGGCGCGCCGGCGCAGCCGCGCGCGAAGGTCAACGGCTGGGCGCTGGCGAGCGAACCGTGCCCGCCGGGGTTCTACATCGACGAACTGAAGCTCCCCATCGACCGGTTCCGCATCCCCCCGAAGGAACTCGAAGAGACGCTTCCGCAGCAGTTACTCATGCTGCAAGTGGCGGCCAGCGCGATCGACGACGCGCAGGCGAGCGGGGGGCGTAAGCCCCCTGTGTATTCCACTACTGACGGCGACCCCACGACCGGTGCGTTCATCGGCCTCGGTCTCGACCTGAACACGACGAACTTCCACCTGCGCTGGGCGGCGCTGGCGATTGGGGTGAGTGGCGACGACGCCAGCCCGCCGCTGACCGCGAACCGGACGATGGGCGCGCTGGGCAGCATCGCGGCCAGCCGCATCGCGCGGGCGTTCCACTTCGGCGGGCCGAGCCACACGGTTTGCAGCGAGGAAGGCTCCGCGGCGCGGGCCGTCGAACTGGGCGTGCGTGCGCTCCAGGCGCGCGAACTGGACCGCGCGCTCGTGGGCGGCGTCGATCTGGCGGGCGACCCGCGGCTCGTGCTGCCGGGCGGCGTGGCCGTGCCC
>SXHE01000548.1 GCA_005773755.1 Planctomycetia bacterium | reverse complement strand
TCGGCAGGCCCGGTATTCGGCTTGAATCTGGCCCTGTGTCCGGTGGCGGACGAACGGCAACGGCGACCGAGGCATCGGATTCACCCTCGCAACAAAGGGTTGCGAGGATAAAGTAGGGAATCAACACCATTCGGTATGAGACCGGCTACAGTTACTTCGATTGGTGAACCCACTCGCCGCTGCCGTTCGGGGCGTTCTCTTTCTTCCAGATCGGCACAAGCTCTTTGAGCGTGTCAATGGCGTAGCGAGCGGCGTCGAACGCCTGCCCGCGGTGCGGGGTGCTGACCGCGACCGCGACGCTCACGTCGCCTACGTCGAGGCGGCCCAGGCGGTGAACCATCGCGACCTCGCCGATCGGCCAGCGCTTGCGGACTGCGGCTTCGATCTCCGCGAGCTTCTTCTCCGCCATCGGCCCGTAGGCTTCGTAGTCGAGGAAGACCGTGACTTGCTCGCCGGTCAGGTCGCGCACGGTGCCGAGGAACAGCACGACCGCGCCGCAGTGCGGCGAGCGCACGCTTTCCGTGAGGGCGTGGAAATCGATCGCGTCGCGCGTGAGCCGGAACATGGAGCCAGTTTAGCGGATCGCCCGCGCCGGTGTGCTAGGATTGTCGGGTTCACTCGCTCCCGGAGGCCCGCCGTGATTCGCGCCACCGCGTTTGTTCTCGTCGCATTCGCGTTGATCGCCCCCGCGCCCGCCGCGCCGGTGCCCAAGCACCTGATGAAAGGGCCGACGCTTTATTACCCAACCGAGGTCGGGGCGAAGTGGGTGTACACGGTTTGCGATGCCGACGATGCGACCGGGCGCGAGGTCGTCGAGGTCGTCATGTCGGTACTCGAACCGCGCGGCGAGCCGGGCGTGAAGTATGTGGAAGTCGGCACGCTCGTCGAGGGCAAATCGCACAGCGTCGGGTATCACGTCGCGGTGTCCGCGGGCGGGCTGGCCGAGGGGAAGTTCGAAGGGCCGGAGAAGTTTGTGCGCCGGACCACGACGCTGCGCGTGCCGGACACGCTCGATTCGCGCTGGGAGGTGAAGATCGAAGGGCGCGGCGACTGTAAAGCGATCCACACGTTCCGCGGCGCGGAGGAGGTCGAGGTGCCCGCGGGGAAGTTCACGGCGCTGCGCGTCGACACGGAGTACCAGTACGCTCACGCCGCGTGGCAGATGTGGCACCGGTGGTACGCGCCCGGCGTCGGGCTGGTGAAGGCCGAACGGGTGAAGGGTCAACGCCCGCCGGCCAGCATCACGAAGGTGCTTAAAGAGTTCGCACCCGCCGGCAAGTGACCTCAGCCGCCGCTGACCGGCGGGATCACCGCGACCTCATCCGCCGCCGCGAGCGCGCGGTCGTTCTCCACGAGGTCGTGGTTGACCGCGATACCGGAGCGGTTCAGCAAGGTCCGCGCGAGCGGCAGTTGCTTGCCCAGCTCGCGGCGCAAGTCGCCGACGGTCGCACCGTCGGGCAGTTCCACCTCAACGACCTCATCGCCCGTCAGGTCGCGCATCGCGGCGAATAGCTTCACGCGAATCGTCATGTTAGTCACTCACCAGTCGTCCCAGCGGGCGGGCCATTCGCGCTTCCAGTTCCGGCATCAGCCCGTAGGCGTAGGCGAGGTACTGCACCGGGTGGAGCGTGCGCTTGCCGCTGCCTTCTTGCATCTGGAGCCGGCACGCGCTGCACTCGGTGCTGCCGAGTAGCACGCGCGGGCGGTTCAGCTCAGCGAACATGCCCGCGCCGGCGCTCATCGAGGTCGCGTAGTTCTCGGCCTTTAGCCCCCAGGTGCCCGCCATGCCGGAGCAACCAGCATCAATCGTATGCACGCGGACGCCCGGAACGAGTGATAACAGGCCCGGCGCGGTTGTCGGGCCGCGGAGCGCCTTCAGGTGACAGGGGATGTGATGGCCGAGCGTCACGTCGAGGC
This sequence comes from Planctomycetia bacterium, assembly GCA_005773755.1. Classification (GTDB taxonomy): domain Bacteria; phylum Planctomycetota; class Planctomycetia; order Gemmatales; family Gemmataceae; genus Gemmata. Next base: position 2,932 of record SXHE01000548.1, on the reverse strand, counting down.
GGAGGAAGTCGGTGCGGAGCTTGCCGGCCGCGTGAAGCTCGCCGAGGTACGTCGTGAGTTCGACCGTGTTCACCGCGACCGCGGCCGTGTCCGGGTCGTCGAGGATGTCGAGGTAGTCTTGCGCGAGCATCAGTGCGGCCGACGGCTCCGGGCACACGAGCCGGTAGCCCTGGCGGGCGAGGTCCGCGAGGGCGCGCACGTTCCGCCGCGCGGCGCGCTGGGCCGCGTCGAGGTCGCCGCGCGCGAGCGGAGCGATCCCGCTGCCGACCTGCCGCGGCGGGACGTACACTTCGATGCCGTTGTGCCGGAGCACCGCGACCGCGGCCATCCCGATACTCGGGTCGTTGTAGGCCGCGAACACGTCGATGAAGAGCGCGACCCGCGCGCCGGTTGCGTCGTCGCGCGGCTTCTCGCGGGTCAGCCCCATGCCGCGGGCCTTGCGGAAGAAGTTGCGCAGCGCGAACGTCGGGAGCCGGCGCTGGCGCGACACGCCGAACACCTTCTCCATCAGCCACCGCACCGGGCGGCGGCCCATCAGGATGTTGACCAGTGGGGCGAAGTTGCTGCCGATCGCAGCCAGCCCTTCGGCGCGGGCGAGGAACCAGTCGGAGCGGTCCAGGCCGTGCTCCGCGTGCTGCCGCGCTTTCGCTTCGAGCATCAGCTTGGGGACGTTCACCTTCGCGTCGCACTCGTCGCGGCACTGCTTGCAGTTCACGCACAGGTCCGCGACCGCGCTCAACTCGTCGGGCGTCGCGGCGCTGGGGTCGGCCAGCAGGCGGAGCATGTTCGCCATGCCGCGCGGGGTCGCGGTTTCGGAGCCGGTCGCGCGGAACGTCGGGCACATGCGCTCCGGCGCGGTCCGCGTCCGGCAGTCGCCGCACCCGCTACACCGCGCGACCTCGGCCGCTGGCGACTCTTTCCACAACAGCAGGGGAACCGACGCGCTCGCCTGCGGCTCGCGGCTAACTGCTTCTTCTGTCTTCTCTTCCCTGTCCTCTGTCCTCTGTCCTCTGTCCTCTGCCTTCCGAAGGGGCCACGCCTCCCGACTTGGGTCCGGGCCGATGATCTTGCCGGGGTTGAGAATGCCTTTCGGGTCGAAGACGCGCTTGAGTTCGCGGAACACGGGCACGAGCGGGCCGTACTGTCGTTCTACCCACGGGGTGCGCGCGATGCCGGTTCCGTGCTGCGTGCTGACCGTCCCGCCGAGCGCGAGTGCGAGGCCGTGAACCGCTTCCGCGACCGGCCACAACTTCGCGCGGTCGGCCGGGTCGTTGAGGTCCATGAGCGGGCGCGTGTGAACCTGCCCGGTGAGCGCGTGGATGAGGAACGTGCCGCTGACCTCGAACCGCTTGAGGATGTCCTGAACGCGGGTGAGGAAGTCGGGCAGCGAGTCGGCGGGAACGCCGACGTCCTCGATGAACGCGAGCGGGCGCGCGCCGCGGGCCGCGTACAGCCCAGACACCGCCGTGGAGCGCACGCCGCGAATGTGGGCGATGGCGTCCGGCTCGCAACTCGGTTCGGCCAGCACGCGCAGGACGTGTTCGCGCTGGAGCGCATCGACACTGCCCCAGGCGCGCTCGCGGGCCTCGCGCTCGGTGTCGGCCTCGAACGCGACGACGAGCGCCGCTCCGACCGTGGGCAGCCCGGCGTTGCGCGTGACCGAGAGCAACCGGCGGTCGAGCAGGTCGCACGCGACCGGGCCGTGCGCCCGCAGCGCCAGCCCGGCGCGCACGGCCGCGTCGAGCGTGGGGAAGCCGAGCAGCGCGAGCGCGGTTCCGCCCGCGAGCGGCACCGTGCGGAGCGTCGCTTCGGTGATGACCGCGAGCGTGCCTTCGGAGCCGGCCAGCAGCTTCGCCAGATCGACGCCGCCCGCGGTGAGCACGCCGTGAAGCTGGTAGCCGCATCGGTCGAAAGGAGTGCGCGTCCGCGTGATCGCGATGCGCTCGGCGTTGGCGCGAAGGAGGTCACGCACCGCGGCGCGGATTGTGTCGGTGCGAGCGGAACCCCACCCCCCGGCCCCCTCCCCGGAGCGGGGAGGGGGTTGGGGGGTGGGGTTGCCTTTGCCGACCCAATCGCATTCCCCGCTATCCCACACCACACCAAGCCCGGCGACGTAGTCGCGTGTGTAGCCGTGGTGGAATGCGTTGCCGCCGCTGGCGTTGGTGGCGATCATCCCGCCGAGCGTGCAGCTCGCACCGCTGGCCGGGTCCGGGGCGAACCGCCGGCCGACATTCGCCAGCCCCGCGTTGAGCTGGTCGAGCACCACGCCGGGCTGAACGGTCACGGTGTCCGCGCCGATGTGCGTGATGCCGCGGAAATGAACGCTCAGATCGAGGACGACCGCTGGGCCGAGCGACTCACCTGCCAGCCCGGTGCCCGCGCCGCGCGGGATGACCGCGATGTTGTGGCCGTGGCAATACCGGACGAGGTTCGCGACGCTCTCCACGTCTTCGGGCACGGCGACCGCGAGCGGCTCGATCTGGAACGCGCTGGCGTCGGTGGAGTACAGCCCGCGCATGAGGCGGTCGAAGTGCATCCGCCCGCGGAACGCACCGCGGAGGTCGTCGGTGATTTGCTTTTGGTCAAGCATGGCGAGATTGTGCGCCTACTTCCCGAAGACGAGCGACATCAGTTCCGCGCGGGTGGGCGGGTGGTCGAGGAAGCCGCCGCGCATGGAGCTGGTGATGGTCATCGCGCCCGGCTTGCGCACGCCGCGGACGCTCATGCAGGTGTGGGCCGCTTCGACGATCACGCCGACGCCGCGGGCCTTCAGGTGGGTCATCACCAGGTCCGCGATCTCTTCCGTCATGCGCTCCTGAACCTGCGGCCGGCGGGCGACTGCGTCCACCACACGCGCGAGTTTGGAGAGGCCGACGATGCGGCCGTTCGGCAAGTACGCGATGTGCGCTTTCCCGAAGAACGGCAGCAGGTG
>SXHE01000547.1 GCA_005773755.1 Planctomycetia bacterium | reverse complement strand
ATGCGCCACGCCGACGCCGGCTACGATGGCGCGATCCAATGCGCGAAGGACAACGGACTGGACCTGCCGATGGTGTGAGATATCTAAACCGCCCGCTGATGACGCAGAGAAGACGCAGATGAAATCAGATCAGACAGGAACTAGAGTTTGAAGCCTGCTCTTTGTCTTCATCTGATTTCATCTGCGTCTTCTCTGCGTCATCAGCGGGCCAATCTTTGCTGCCAAGGAGCCTTGATCATGTTCGCACGCCTCTTGCTGCTGGTGTTGTTCGCGCTGGTGGGCCTTGCGCCTGCGGCCGACGACAAACCGGCGTTCACTGTTACCGAGGACGCCGACCGCGTTCGCATCGTCGGTGACACGCTCGAAGCGAGCATCAAGAAGAAGGGCTATGTGAGTGGCGTCGAGGCCGCGAGCCTGCTCGACAAGAAGACCGGGGCGCGCGACCTCGGCTTCGGCCTGGACATCGTCGATTGGATCATGGAACCCGGCAGCGACGAGGCCTATCGCGACAAGCTGCCCGGCGATCTGCCCTACGTGTTCAACAACCTGTACCACGGCAAGCGCGCGAAGCGCAGCATCGAGGGGCCGCAAATCTGCACGCAGGCCAAGCAGCTCAAGCCGACAGTCATAAAGGGGGCGGACTTCGTCGCGATCAAGCAGGATCACAACTACACGCTCGCGGCCCCCGGCAAGAAGACCGGGTCCAAGTGGGAACAGACGATTGTGTTCCCGGCCGGCAAGCGGTACTTCATCTCGGCCGACAAGATCACCGCGAAGAACGACAGCGACGCGATGTTCCTCCGCATCGACATGCCGGGCCACATCAAGCACAAGAACGGCGACACGTTCAGCGAGGTGTACCTCAGCTATCACGGGAAGATCGAGCCGAAGGAGTTCGCGAAGGACTTCGCCCCGGACGACAAGTTCCTCTACACGCGCGACGACAAGAAGGTGCCGAAGCGCATCATCCGCGCGTACCACATCCGCGACCCGAAGACCGGTAAGGCTGGTCCGTGGCTCGCGGGTATGACGCTCGACCCCGGCATCGTGTACGAGGCGTGGTGCCACCAGCGCGGCTACATCTGCATGATCGAGGAGATCGGCGGCCGGCCGATCAAGGCCGGCGAGACGTTCGGGGCCGCGTTCATCGTCGGCTACTTCGACTCGATCGAAGAGATGGAGAAGGTGTACGACGAGTTCGCCGGACACCAGGGGCTTGAGGTCAGCGAGAAGGGCTGGAAGCTGACGAAGGGGCCGTGATCGTGCGAAGCCGCGAGCGGCTTAAAGGCGAGCCACTGCGAGGTGTAAGCCCCATACAGCAGGTAGATCGCCCACAGCCAGCGCCGCCAGTTTCTGTTGCTCCTCGTCGATCTCTTGCGAGCTGATGATGTTGAGGGAAGCGAAGGTGTCGCGCACCTCTTCGTAGATCAGGCCCATGTTTTCCAGCACGTCGGCGTCGGTGGCGAACGGGTGCCACTGGTGCCGCACGTCCGCGAACCCGGCGTCGCGCATCGCCGGGGCCAGCGACGCGCCGACCGCGCCGGAGATGCGCCACGCGGAGTACAGGTCGTTGATGGCCTTTGCGAACGTGAGCAGCGGCGCGAGTTCCGGGCGCGCGGCGTGGGCGCGCGACAGCTCGATCAGCGGGCGGCGGAAGTCCGGTTCGAGGAACCCGATGCGCGTGCCGGGCGCGAGCGTCGCTTTCAGCCTTCCTAACAGGAACTCCGCCATCGGGACGTGGTGCAGGATCGCGCGGCCCAGCACGACGGTCGCGCCGTCGAGCCACGCGCCCGGTTGTGCGACGTCCGCGCGGACGAAGCTCACGTTGCCCGCCCCCGCGAGCGCCTTCCGCGCCTCGGTCAGAAGCCCTTCGGACGCATCGACCGCTGTAACGCGCCCGGTCGCGCCGAGACGCTTCACGATGCGCTTGGTAAGGCCACCGGGACCGCAGCCGAGTTCGACCACGCGATCCGCCGGCAACACCGCGAGCGCGTCGAGCAGCGCTTCGGATGGCGCGGCGAAGTGTCGGTCTTGCAGCTCCAACCGGCGCGCGGCTCGCGCGCTCTGGCCCAGAACGTACTTGTGTTCGTTGCTCATGCCTTCACCAGCTCCTGAAACGGCGCGCCCAGCGCCTTCTCAATGTAGGGCGTGACGCCCCAGAACCTTTTCATCTCCTGATATTCCTGTATTTCCGCCGCTTGCGGCTTCACGAGTGAAGGCGCGCGCACGGCGCGGATCATCAAGTTGCGCGGGGTGTGTTCGGTCGCGACGAACTCCACTACGTCGGTTCGGTAGCCCATGATGCGCAGCGCGAGCGCGCGGAAGGCATCGGTCACAAGGTCCGCGGTGCGCTGGAGCATGATGCCGTGGCGCAGCACCGGTCGCAGCACGCCTTCGGCGCGGATCACCTTGTTCAGGTCGTGGTGGCAACACGGCACACTGAGGAGCAGCTTCGCCTCGCTACGCACGGCCTGGGCGATGGCGTCGTCGGTCGCGGTGTCGCAGGCGTGCAGCGCGAGGACAATATCCGCGCGCACGTCGGCGGTGCCGATCTTCCGGCACTCGAAGTTCAGCCCGATCGCGCCGAGCCGGTCGGACCGGTCCGCGCTCTTGCGGATCACCTCGTCGTTCACGTCCACACCGAGCACGCGGGCCGGCACTTGTAGCACGTCGTTCAGGTAGTGGTGAGCGGCGAGCGTGAGATAGCTCGACCCGCACCCGCAGTCGAGGATTTCGACTTCCCGATCAAGGCGCGGCAGGTCGGTGTCGTCGAGGGCGTGCTTGAGTTGCTTGAGGAACTCGTTGATCTGAGTGAACTTCGCGCGCATCGTGGGCCGAACGACGCCATCCGCGTTGGCGACGCCCATCACTTCGAGCAGGTGATCGGCACGGCCCTCCGGCAGCGGCACGTCCTTGACGCGGTTGTGCGCCGCGACCTCCGCGGCGCGCGGCGCGCCCATCGTGTGCCGACCGATGAGCACTTTCCCCTTGCGGCTGGTGCGGATGTCGATCTCTTCGGTGCGCGTCGAGATGTGGACGCCCGCGAACCCGATCAGCAGCAGTTCGTTCAGCGGTTCGTCCACTTCGTCCGGTGCGAAGTTCTTGGTAACGACCTTCTTCGCGCCGTAGTACGCGAACTGAACGTGCCGCGTGCCGCGCAGCTCGACCGGGCGCACGACGACGCGTACCCACTCGGCAGCCGCGCCGCGCGCGGCCCCGGCGCACGTGGCCCGGCTGAACTCCGGGCCGGTGACGGCGTCCCTGATGAACTGCAACAGCTCGTCGCGCGAGGGGT
>SXHE01000546.1 GCA_005773755.1 Planctomycetia bacterium | reverse complement strand
CCCCTTCTCGTCGCCCTCCACCTTCACCATGACCTGTTCGAGGTGCGCGACGGACGCCTTCATCACTTCCGCGCTTTGCAGCACGAACGGGAGCTGCATCTGCCCGCTGCCGAACAGCTCGCCGACCACCTTCAGGCCGTCGAGTAGGACGCGGTTGATGATGTCGATGGGTGTGTACTTTTCTCGCGCGGCGTCGAGGTCCGCGACCAGCGACTCGCGCCGGCCCTGGATGATGGCCTGCCGCAGACGCTCTTCGACGGTGTCGCCGAGCGACTGGCCCTTCTTGCTCTCGGTCTTCTTGTCGGCGTAGTGGGCGATGAGCAGTTGCAACGGGTCTTCGACGCAGTTCCCGGCGCTGTCGAACACGCGCTCGTCGAACAGCAGTCGGCGGCACAGCTCGCGGCCGGTCTCGTCGATGCTCGCCAGCGGCATGATCTTGGCGGCGTGCAGGATCGCGGAGTCGAGGCCGTACTCCAGCGCGTAGTGCAGGTACATGCTGTTCAGCACCTGCCGCGTGTACGGGGCGAGGCCGAACGAGCAGTTGGAGAGGCCCAGGTGGGTGAGCGCGCCGGGCAGGTTCTGCTTGATGAGCCGCAGCGCCTCGAACGTGGCGATGGCACTCTTGCGGGTCTGCTCCTGCCCGGTCGAGAGCGGGAACACCAGCGTGTCGAACAGCAAGTCGCTCGGCGGGATGCCGTACTCGTGAACGACGATGTCGTAGATGCGTTTGGCGACCTCGAACTTCCACTCCGCAGTGTCGGCCTGTCCCTTCTCGTCGATGGTGAGCGCGACGAGCGAAGCGCCGTACTTCTTCGCGAGGATCGTCTTCGGGTCGAGCGTCTTGCGGCCGTCTTCCAGGTTGATCGAGTTGATTAGCGCCTTGCCGCTGCACAGTTTCAGCCCGGCTTCGATGACCGGCACTTCCGTGCTGTCGAGCATGATGGGCTTGGTCAGCACCTCGTTGTACCGCTTGATGACCTCCTTCATGTCGCGCACGCCGTCGCGCCCGACGTAGTCGACGCACACGTCGAGGATGTGAACGCCCTCGCGTTCCTGTTCGCGGGCCATTTCCACGAGGCCGTGCCAGTCGTCCTTTTCGAGCAACTGCTTGAACTTCCGCGAGCCGTTCGTGTTGGTCCGCTCGCCGACCAGCAGCGGGCGCGGTTCCTGATTCAGTTCGACCGCGGCGAACAGGCTCGACGTTGCCGCTGCGACCTTCGGCGACCGCGCCGCGGGCTTCCGCCCACTGAGGCGATCCGCCACCACCTTCAGGTGGTCGGCGGTCGTGCCGCAGCACCCGCCGATGATGTTCACGCCGAACTCGGTGACGAACCGCTCCAGCCAGTCGGCCAACGGCTTCGGTTCGAGCGGGAAATACGTCTCGTCGCCGCGCTTGAGTGGAAGGCCCGCGTTCGGTAGCACGCTAACGAGCCGATCGCTCCCCTCGCTGAGCGTCTTGACCGCGTTAATCATCAGGTCGGGGCCGACCGAACAGTTCAACCCGATCACGTCGATTTCGGAGATGGAGAGCAGCGTCGTCAGCGCGGCCGTGATCTCGGTGCCGGGCAGAAGGGTCTGGCCCTTTGTCCGGTCGTCCGGGGTGATCTGCACCATGATCGGCAGTCGAACGCCCTTCTGTTTCATCACCTCGATTGCGGTGATCGCCACGCACTTGGCTTGCAGGATGTCAAAGCACGTCTCGATCAGGATCGCGTCCACGCCCTCTTCGACCATCGCGACGAGTTGGCCGCGGTACGACTCGGCGACCGTGTCGAAATCGGCATAGATGGACGGACTGAGAATGGACGGCATCTTCGTGCCCGGCCCGACGCTGCCGACCACGAATCGCGGGCGCTGCGGCGTGCTGAACTCCGCGACGACTTCCTTCGCGATCTTGACGTTCAGCCGGTTGATCTCGTCGAGTTTGTCGCCCATGCCGAAGTCGTCGAGGACGATCTGCGAGGCGTTGAACGTGTTCGTCTCGATGCCGTCGCACCCGGCTTCGAGGAACCCGCGGTGGATCTCCGCGATCCACTCCGGGCGCGTGTACACGAGCGCGTCCGACAGGTTCATCAGCGACTTGCCGTTGGGCGCGTGGCCCCAGTCCTTGTCGGTCGGGTGGTAGCGGTGGAGGCTCGTGCCCATCGCGCCGTCGAGGATGACGACACGTTCGCGAGCCAAGTTGAGGAACGGGTGATCGAGGGGCTGCGGCATGGTGGGTCCGGTAATGCGCGATGGAGCTTACGTAGTTCTACCGAATGTCGCGGAGGTTCTAAACCCGATTCCGCGTCGTGAGGTGAGGTTCGCCGAAATGAAACGTGGCCGGTGCGCCTCGTCCTTGAGGCGCACCGGCCGCGGCCCTCCTCGGCGTTCCGTGCCGCGGGCCACACGTCGGGCGTCTGATGGGTTGCGGCTCACATCGCAGCGAGGCAGAGGAAGCGTTTCCGCCTCGGGCGTCTTCCGTAACACCAGTCCCGGCGCGTCCTTGCGGCGGGTGCGAATGCGAGCCACGAACCGTCCCGGTCGTGCGTCGTGACGACGCGACCCCTTCACCGGTTCCGGCCGGCTACTGCGGGGCGTCGGATGTTTCGTTGCGTATCCGCCGTACGAGCAGCGGAAGTTGTCGGACACAAGCGGCGAGTGTTCCAGAGTGCGACTCGCTGCTCATTCGCCTCACCGGATGCGAACTCCGGGGCTGGTTCTCCGACGCGGGAGGGGAGCGTTACTGAGAAGGGTGTATCGGGTCATCCCGAGTGTCCTCACTTCACGTCGCGAACCGGTCATGGGGGGAACGATACCGTCTGTAGCGGTTGTGTCAACGGCTAAGCCAGTGACACCGCGTTGCCAATCGCGGCTCGCTCCAAGTCGCTAAGTGAGAAGCGGTTCCGACGACACCGCGTTTCGCGCGTGTGCGAGTCAAGAGGTTCTCCGCCCGGCGCTGTGCGGAATAAATGAAGGCGCACACGTCATCGCAATTCGTTGTGGACGCGCGAGTTGGGCCAAAAGAGAGGGGGGGCGTGAAGGAGCAATGTGGGAAAATATCGGATGCGCAAAAAAAGTAAGCACACAGGGCAGTGAGCGCCTGTGTGCTTCGTGAGGTCAAAAGTGCCTCCACCTGTGCCGTGTGAGTCGTCCTCTGGGAACCCGCTAATTGAGAAGGGTGCCTCACCCCGGCGTTTCGGATCCCGCTACAGTCCCGACGACGAGCGCCGAGGACGGGCTTGCGAGCGACCGGAGTATTAAGTTAAAGGCTCCCAAGCAGGTTAGTGTAGGTTCGCCAAAATTACACGACTCATCTCGAACACCGCAGAGGCTCCAGCATAGTACCGCGTGACTCGCGAAGCCGCAAGCGGCATACACGCGCAGTCCGCGCGAAGTCTCACGTCCCCTTCTGCCGATACACCCTCCGCACTCTGCACTGACGCCGGGGGATCGCATGGACTTTGCATTTTCGCGCCGCGGGCTGTTTCAGGGAACCGCGGCCGTGGGCAGCGCGCTCGTCGCTACCGCCGCGCGCGGCGGGCCGGTTCAGAAGGTCCGCACCGACCGGCACCCCGGTTGGGTCTTCGGCAAGATGACCGGGGCCGAGGCCCTTGCGGAAGCGCTCGTCCAGGAGAACGTCGGTTGCGTGTACGGCATTCCCGGCGCGCAGGAGAACGAACTGTGGGACACCTTCAAAGACAAGAAGGTGCCGTACCTGCTGGTGACCCACGAGTTCAGCGCCGCGTGCATGGCCGACGGCTACGCCCGCAGCACCGGGCGGCCCGGCGTACTGTGCGTCGTGCCCGGCCCCGGCGTGACGAACTCGCTTACCGGCCTGGGCGAGGCGCTGCTCGACTCGTCCCCCGTCGTCGCCATCGTGGGCGATGTCGCGAACGGCGACAAGGCCAAGTCGTTTCAGGTTCACGCGCTCAATCAGGTCGAATTGCTGAAGCCGGTGTGCAAGTGCGTGTACTCGGTGCAGAACGTGGGCCAGATTGCCGCGGCCGTGCGCCAAGCGTTCGTGACCGCGACGCAGGGCGAGCCGGGGCCGGTCGCGGTGGTGGTGCCGTACAACCTGTTCATCGAGTCGCACGACTTCCGCACGCCGCCGCCCGCGGTGCCGGCCCCGACCTTCGACGAGGCTGCGTTCCAGAAGGCGCTGCCGTTCCTCGCGGACCACAAACACCGCATCGGCATCTACGCGGGCGCGGGCTGCATGGAACACGGCGACGCGCTCGCGGCGGTCGCGGAATTGCTGCAAGCGCCGGTCGCCACCAGCGTGAGCGGGAAGGGCGTCATCAGCGAAACGCACTCGCTGGCGGTGGGTTGGGGCTTCGGCCCGCACGCCGGCGAGGTCGCGGAGAAGACCTTCGCCCGCGACCCGAAGCACCCGCTCAAGTCCGGCGTCGATACTGTGCTCGCCATCGGCGTGAAGTTCAGCGAGGTCTCGACCGGCTACTACGGCAACCCGCAGCCGAAGAACGTCGTTCACGTTGATGCGAACCACTGCAACCTCGGCCGCATTCTGAAAACGGACGTGTGCGTTCACGCCGACGCTGGCGTGTTCCTCGGTCGCGTGCTGGCGTGCGCGGACAAGCTCCGTCGTGGCGAAGACAAGTGGCTGGTGAACCACATCCGCGCGCTGAAGGCCGACGCAGCGAAGTCGCTGTGCAACATCCCGCAAGCGAAGTGTGGCGTCGATCCGCTCGCGACCGTCGCGGCACTGCGGAAGGTGCTGCCCGAAGACGGGCTGCTGTTCACCGACGTGAGCGTGACGGAACACATCGCGGCGGAGCACTTCCGCACCTGCCACGCGCGGACCTACTTCAACCCGGTCGATAACCAGGCGATGGGCTGGAGCATCCCGGCCGCGCTCGGCGCGCAGAAGGTCCATCACGGGAAGACGGTCGCCACGCTGACCGGCGACGGGTGCCTGCTGATGAGCGCGATGGAGATCACTACCGCGGCTCGCGAGTGCCTACCGGTGAAGTTCGTGATCCTCGACGATCAGGCGTACCACTACATGCAAATGCTTCAGGTGCCCGCCTACCTGCGCACGACCGCGACGATTCTGACGCGGCTCGACTACAAGGCGCTCGCGCAAGCGTTCGGGGTGGCCTATGTCGAAATCTCGTCGCACGCGGACCTGGAAGCGAAGCTGCGCGGCGCGGTGTGCCACGCCGGGCCGGTGCTGGTCCGTGTGCAGACCGACTACGGCAAGACGAAGGTGCGGTGGGTGGAAGCCGTACGCGCGCGCTACACGAAGGAGCTGACCGCGGCGCAGAAGGCACGGTTCCTCGCCCGCATCGGCTCACGGGCGATCAACCCGGACAAGAAGAACGATTAGCGCTTGCGCACTTTGTCGCTGACCTCGAACCGGAGCGGGGCGTTGCCCTCGAACGCGCCGCCGCGGAACACCCAGTACTCGCCCGGCCTAGTGATCCCGAACGCCTCGGTCAGGTCGATCACGTCCACGACCGTCTCGCCCTTCGCAACGACCGTGTAAGCGGTCTTCCGTTCGCCGGGCTTCTTCCGCTCCATCACCTGCTTGCGGGTGAAGTCGATCACGTCGATGTCTTCGGCGATGACGTTGGAATCGTTTCCCTCCCAGGCCTTCTCCGCGAGCCGGGTGCGGGTGAACCGATACTTCACCGCTTCGCCCGGCCCCGCGACCGGCGGCGTGACCTCGATCACCCCGCGCCAGGCGTTGTCGTGGCTCGGTTGGACCCGCACCGTCGGGGCCGCGGGTATCTTGTGGAAGTGCCACTGGTAGTCCATCCGCACCAGCGCGCCGTCCTTGTCCTTCACCAGGAACACCATGTACCGCTCGCCGACGGCCGGCGGCAAGACCTCGACGGTCGCAGGGTCGAGCGGCTTGCACACCGCGCAGAAGGTTTGCCACGCGAACTTGACGCTGTCCTTCGCGTCGCCCTTGAGAACGGCGACCGGCTTCGCGGTCACAACTGGCGGCGCGTTGGCCTTGAACTTCTTGCCCACCGGCGCGTCCGCGATCTCGACGACGCCGACGTAATCGGCCCGCTCAACGGCCTTTGCCAGTGGCACCTCCGCCGGCGGATTTGTGGACCCAGCAGACGAGAACATCACGACCACGAAGCCGCTGAGAAGAACGCGCGTGCGCATTTGGCTGGCCCCAACGTGAAACGAAGCGACTTTCACCTTACCCGCTCGCCAGCCGGAGGAGCGTGCGCCCCGGTCACGCGGGCTTCTGCGCGGCTTCGTAGTTGCAGGTCACGGTTGTGGAGATGCCGCCGCGCGGGGTCCACACCGAGACGACCTTGCACCGCACCGGGGTGCACGCGGCCACGAAGTCGTCGAGCAGCCGGTTCGTCACCTGCTCGTAGAAGATGCCCTGGCTGCGGAACCGTTGGAGGTACAACTTCAGCGACTTCAGTTCCACGCACGACGGGCCGGGCGTGTAGGTGAAGGTGATCGTGCCGAAGTCCGGCTGGCCGGTCTGCGGGCACACGCTGGTGAACTCCGGGCACACGATCTCGATGGCGAACTCGCGCCCCGGCCGCGGGTTCGGGAACGTTTCCAACTGCTCGGCGGACGGCGTCTCGGTCGGTTCCATGCTGCCCCTCGTGGTGGTACACGTCTTGATAGGCGCGGGGCGCGCGTCTTGTAGGGTGGTGCGGTCGTTCCGGCCGCTCTTGACGCGGGCCGGGACGACCGCACCATCACGTGCCACAGCTTCGTACCCGTGCGCTTACGCCGGGATGGTGTGGGCGAACGGATGCACTTCGAGGATGGTGTCGAGCCGCGTGACCTTGAACACCTGATGAACGATGGCGTTCGGGTTGAACAGCGTCAGCCGACCGCCGAGACCGCGAACCCGGCCGTTCAGCGCAATGAACTTCGCCAGAATCACGCTCGTGAGCATCGAGACCCCACCGAGATCGATCAGCAGGTGCGGGCGCTCCTTCCCCTCGGCCAGCCCGAGGAGTTGGCTCGCGAACTCCTCGGCGTTCGCTTCGGAGAGCGCCGTTCCGGCGGGAAAGCGAACGGTGGTGCGACCGTCCGCTTCCACAACGTGGAGAGGGAGCACCGGTTCAGAAACGGGCATGTGGGTTCCTCTACGAACAGAACGCGCGGCGGTGCGCTGGGCGGGGGCAAGCCGGGAAAGCAGGCGGGCTGATCCGCTGCAGGACGAATCAGTGGAGTTAGCCTAACCGAAGTCGGCGCGGAACTCAATGCTCGAAAGCCACCGACGGGATCGTCGTTACGGCAGGGCGACCGGCAACGGACGTGAAGCCCACCGACGGTCGCCCCGCAGATCGGTTGCCCGTGGTGGTGCCTCACGGCTTCTGCGCGGGAACACCAACGGCGAGCGCGCTCGCACGTTCTGGGGCCTCGGTCGGGAACGCGACCGGTTTCGCCGGCAGCGCCTCAAGTGCGTTCGCGACCGACACCGCGACCGCGTTCAGCGTCCGCTCCTCGCGGATCGCCTTCGCGTAGCGGACCAGCAATTCGTCCAGTCCCGTCGCGTCGTTCCAGGCGTAGCGCAGGGCCGCGACGTCGACCGTAAGCGGGACGCCGGACGCGGGCTTGCCCTCCACGTTGGCGAGCAGGATGGGCAGCCCCGGCGTTTGCGGCAGGCTGTCCAGCCGGATGGCCTTGTCCGCGCGATTCGCGGCGCGGGGGGCGTATTTGGTCGCGGCGCTGTACAGGAACCAGCCGCTCGTATCCATCCAGTCCGCGCCCTCGTAGTAGATCAGGATCACGTCGTTCACCCACTCCTCGCCGGGCCGCCGGGTGCGGTCGCGGATGTCCGTGTGGACCGCGTTCAGGAGCGCGTTCAGGTGCCCACTGTTGGTCGTACCCAGGCTCGGCGTGTACAGGTACGCGGAGTGGAAGCCGGGGCGGTCGAACGGCCCCTCGGTGAAGTGCGGGTCGTTCGCGGGGACCGAGCCGCCGGCGGCGCGCACCACCCGCTGCACCATCTCGCGGCGCATGGCCTGCGGCACCTTGACGCCCAGAACGATGACGTGCAGCCGGCGGGTGCGCAGCGGGTTCGTGCTCTTGACCGTCAGCGGCTTCTGGGCCGACTCGCTCTGCGGAACCGCCATCGGCAGTCCGCCGGACCGGAGCACGACGCGGATCGTGGTCTCGCCGGTCAGCTCCATCGGGTCCGGGTCGAGCGCGTTGAGGTACACGCGGCCGGCGAACTTGCGCTCGCGCGCCCCCGGCGCGGCCCGCTTCGCAACCGGCACGGGCAGGTGCGCGACGCCGTTGGCGAGGAACACGACCTCCAGGTTGTCGTCGGTGGCGACCGGGTCGTCCGCGTGGATCAGTTCCACCCGGCCCTCGACCTCGACCCACTGCGACGCGACTTGAGGCGCGCCCTTGAGCGCCGACAGCACCAGCGGCGCGCCGTTCGGTTCCGTGATCCGGTCGATCACGACGGTGACGGGCGGCGGCGTGTAGCTGATCTGGAACACCAGTTCGCTCGTCCCGCTCTGGTTCGAGGTGACAACGCGAACGCGGTTCCCGCCGCCGGGCCGGAGCCGCGCGTTCACGGGCGCGGTCAGCACGAACCGGCCCGGCGCGCCGACCGCGTCCGCCGGCTTCGCGGTGCCGATCAGCTCGCCGCGCCCGCCGTTGACCGCGTGCCACACCTCGAGCGTGGCGAGCGGCGTCTCGGACACGATTTCCAGGTCGAACTTGAACGCCGCGTCGCCGACCTCCAGCGCCCGCTGATCGGGTAGGATCGGCCCGCGGTTGTGCGAGAGCCGCAGGGAAGGGGGTGTGCCCTTCGCGTCCTCCTTCGCGACGACCGCGACGTTGACCGCGTTGCTGGTACCGTCGGCGCTGTTGACGACGACCGGCACCGGCTTGAGCCGGTCCGCGCCGACCTGCGCGCCGATCCCGTCGGCGCGGACCGTCCACAACTCGACCCCGACCAGGAAGAACGGCGTGGGTCGAATCTGGAGGTCGGCGCGGTTCCCGTTGGCCCACAGCTCGGTCGGCGGCGCGTCCGCGGGCGCGAACACGGCGAGGTCCACCGCTCCGACGTTCCCGGTGCCGATGTCGAGTCCCGACGCCGCGGCAACGACCGGCGGGCGCACGTACCGCACCTCGACCAGCTCGGTCTTGCGCAGCTCCTTGCGGTCCGCGTCGTACCGGACGACGTAGCCCAACTCGTTGACGCCAGGGAACAGCGTGACGCCGGCGTCCCACGCGGTCAGCGCGTCGTTGTGCTGCGGCTCGAACTCGCGCACGCGCCCGGTCTGCTTCGACTTCACCAGTACCCGAATCTTGAAGTCGCGCTTGCTCACGACCCGCAGCCCGCCCATCAGCTTCAGTTCCGGCGACGTGACCACCAGCGGCGGCATCGCGACGCTGACCTCCGGCAGCCCGTCGTAGCGGACCTCGACCCCGGCCGGGGCGAACGCGCTGGTCTCGTACTTCGCGCGCACCTGAATCTTGAGCGCCTTGCCGTCGAGCGGCAGGGCGATCTCGCGCACCTCGGTCCCGTTCGCGGCCAGCTTCCCCGCGACCGGGTCCGCGCCGCCGATGGTCCAGTCGTACGCGGTGATCGGGTTCGCGCCGGTCACCCGCGCCTGCACCAGCACCGTGTGCGCGCTGACGATGTGGAGCGCGTCCGTGGTCAGCCGGTTGTCGAACGGCGTGAGTACGAACAGTTGCACCGTGGGCGGGGCGATCTCCTTCGGCAGCGGCCGGCGGGCGAACACTTCGACCGAGCGCGACTCGTACTCGCGGCGAACGCCCTCGCCGCGATTGGTGGCCGCGGCCATGATCGTCGTGGTCGTGCCGGCCGGGAGCTTGACCTTCATCGGCGCGAAGGTGCCGTCCGCGTTGCGCGTGAGCGGTACGGGCTTCGCTGCCCCGGTCCAACTGAGCGCGACCTCGGCACCGTCCGGGTTCGCCTTCGCGTCCACCGCGACGGACACCTCGACCTCTTCGTTCTCGGTCCGATGTTCCGCGCCGGGCGCGAGCGCGACCTTGTCGAGTTGCAGCGCGAGCTTCGGCGCGGGCGGCAGGTAGCCGAACGCGCGCGTGACTTCGACCGCGGGCGCGGCCCCGTCGCCCTCCTTGAACACCTTCGCCTGAAGGCGGTACGCGCCGCGCTTCCAGGCGTAACCCTCAAGAGTGAGGACCGCGCGCCGGCCGCGGAACGGCACGCTCGCGAGCGGGGTCGCCCCGCCGGGGCCGGAGAGCTGCCATTCGAGCCGCAACCGGTCCGCGTCGAGCACGGCATCGGTGTCGGTCAGCTCGACGGTCGCGGTCGCCATCGTCTCGCGCAGCGTCGCGAGGCCGTCGATGTCCTGGGTGTTCTTGCCCAGCACCAGCGCGAGCACCGGGGCGACCGGGGGCGGGATCGCGTCGAGCGCGAGCCTGTAGTCGGCGGTTTCGAGTAGCGAGCGCAGGAAGTCGCGCTTGTAGTACAGCTTGCGGTACTGGTCTGCGGTGGCGAGCAGAACCGGGCGCGCCGGGTCGCCGGTCGAGGTCTGCCAGCCGATCCGCGCCTCGGCCGTCGCGCCGTTGGTGTCATAGGGGCCGCTCGGCGTCCACCCGACCCAGTCGTGGTTGCCCTTCTTCGGTTCGGGATCGACCCAGAGCGTGAACAGCGGGTGCCGGAAGGGGGTCGCATTACCCACCTTCACCGCGACCGCCGCGGCCTTGCCCTTCACCTTGATCTGCGCTTCGCTACCGACGGCCAGCTCGCGCACCGTCAGGAGGAAGTCGAGCGGCGTCTTCACCGGCCGTTGCACGCCCTTCGCGTCGGCTACGGACTCGATCACGTCGCCGCGCGCGAGCTTCCCGTCGGCCTCGCTCCCCTTTTCCACAACGTCCACGACGACCCCGCCGCCGCGCTCGACCAGAAACAGGCCGTTAATGGTCGGCAGCGGGCGGGCCACGATCTTCATCGACCACACGGCCACGGTGCCGTCGTCGCCGGCCTCGGCCAGCAGAGGGCGCGAGCCGCTGAACGCGAGGCCCCGCACCGGGAGCGTCGGCCCGGCGAGCCGCATCAGCGCGCGCTTCGTGATCGGGTCGAACAGGGTGACGCGCACGCGCTGGTCGCGGTCGATGTGCGCGACCGCGAGCACAGGGCCGAGTTCCTTGTCCCAGGCCGGCGCGCCGGGCAGGAGCGCCGCTGCGGTCACGGTCTCGCCCAGAGGTAGGTCGATCTCGCGCACCACGCCGCCGACCGCGACGCTCACCCGGCGCGGCCGCGCCTCGTCCTTGAGCGCCACCAGCGTCGGCACGGGCGCGCCCTTCGGCTCGTTCGGTTCGGCCTGCCCCTTCGGCGCGTTCGGAACTGCGCGGCGGGCGTCCTTGTCCAGATCGAGTATCACGCCGCCGTCCGCGATGCCGTCCGCGGCGGTGCCGAGCCAGAGCCGGTCGCCGGTCAGGAATCGGACCCGCGCGAACCCGGCCGCGCCGCCGGCCAGCTTCGCCGCTTGCGGCGCGCCGTCGGCGACGGCCCTCGCGTCGTACCCCTCCACCCGGTTGTCACCGACCCCGGCGACCGCGACGAACCGGCCGTCGGGCGACGCGGCCAGCACGTTCAGCCGCGCCGGGTCGAGGCCGTCGAGCACGACCGGCTTCGCCCAGTCCTTCGTGCGGAACTGCAACTCGTGGCGCGGGGCCGCGTCGGGCACCAGCACGCGCGCGAGCACCGCGGTCGCGAGGCCGGCGTCCTTCACGTCGAGGGCCGCGAGGCGCAGCGGCAACCCCGCCTCGCCGGTTCCGACCGGCAGCGGCACGGCGCTTTTGCGCTCGCCGGTCGCGTCGCGCACGATCAGCGCGCCGCCGCGCTGCTGGAGGTCGTAGCCGCCGGTGGTGAGCTGCGCCGCGCCCTTCTCGAACCGCACCGCGAGCGGGCCGTTGAACACCGCGTCGGCGAACCAAGTTGACTTCTTCGCGCCCGCGCCGGGGTCGTCCCAGAGCAACAACCGGCCCGGCTTGCGGTCGTCCGCGTCCCAGGCGACCGCGACCCGCAGGCCGTCCTTTTTCGCGCCGGTGGCCCATGCCGCGAGGCCGGGCGGGATGATCGTCGCCGGCAGCTCGCCGTGCGCGCCGAGCATCTTCTCCGCCTTGTCGGTGATGTGGAAAGCCCGCACCGTGCCGAAGTCATTCCCCTTCGCGTCCCACTCGATCCCGGCGGTGACGAGGACGTTCGCGCCGGCCGGCATCGCGTGCGCGAAGGCCAGCGCCCGCACCTCGGATTCCTGCCCGCGCAGCACCCGCCCGCCGGCCGCGTTGTTCGGGTCGAACAGGTACACGACGCCGGCGTCGCGCCGCAGCAGCGGCGAGAGCTGGCTCAGGTTGGT
>SXHE01000545.1 GCA_005773755.1 Planctomycetia bacterium | reverse complement strand
GTCGGCAGGCCCGGTATTCGGCTTGAATCTGGCCCTGTGTCCGGTGGCGGACGAACGGCAACGGCGACCGAGGCATCGGATTCACCCTCGCAACAAAGGGTTGCGAGGATAAAGTAGGGAATCAACACCATTCGGTATTACTCCGATCCCGACCCGCGCCCGGTGCTCACCATCTTCGGGTTCCCGCTCACCATCGGCGATTGACGGGCCGCACCACACGAATAGCGTTGTGAGAGATCACAACCACGAGGCGCGCGTGCGAGTCGTCATCATCGGTTCGGGAATCGCCGGCCTTTCCGCCGCTATCGCGCTTCGCAAGGTCGGAATCGACGCGACCGTCTACGAGCGCGCCCCGGAGCTGCGCGAGGTCGGCGCGGGCATCAGCCTGTGGGCCAATGCCCTTCGCGCCCTCGATACCATTGGGGTCGGTGAGTCCGTTCGCGCCGCCGCGCTGAAGATGACTCGATCCGAAATGCGCGCCCGCAACGGCCACAAGGTTCAGATGGGCCTGGACGCCGCGGCGCTAGAAAAGCGGTTCGGGCTGCCGGAACTGGTTCGCATGATCCACCGCGCGGACCTGGTCGCGGCGCTCGCGGCGCACCTGCCGCCGGGCACCGCGCGGTACGGCCACGAGTGCGTCGCGGTAGAGAACTTCGACACCCGCCCGCACGTGCGG
The DNA here is from genome assembly GCA_005773755.1 of Planctomycetia bacterium. Lineage (GTDB taxonomy): Bacteria > Planctomycetota > Planctomycetia > Gemmatales > Gemmataceae > Gemmata. The sequence continues at coordinate 3,531 of SXHE01000545.1, read as the reverse complement.
TTCGCCAACGGCCACACCGACGAACCGGACGCGGTCATCGGCGCGGACGGCATCCACTCCGTCGTGCGCACCGCGATCCTCGGCCCGGAGGAGCCTCGGTACTCCGGTTACACCTGCTGGCGCGGCATCTGCCCACGGCCGGCGGGCGTCGAACCGGGCTACATCGGCGAGTGGTGGGGGCGAGGAAAGCGACTCGGCATCACCACCATCCCCGGCGACCGCGTGTACTGGTTCGCCACCGAGAACGCGCCGCCCAACGGACGTGCGGCCGACGAGCGCGCCCACCTGCGGGCCGCGTTCGCGGGCTGGGCCGATCCCGCAGCGACGATCTTCGCCACCACGCCCGACGACCGCATCTTCCGCAACGACATCATCGACCGCCCGCCGGTGCGCGTCTGGTCGAAGGGCCGCGTCGGGGTGATTGGGGACGCGGCACACCCGACGACGCCGAACCTGGGGCAAGGCGGCTGCACCGCGATCGAGGATTCGGTGGTGCTCGCCCGGCACCTGGCAACGAACGCAGATGTGGCCCGCGCGCTGGTCGCGTTCACCGCGGATCGCGTCCCGCGCACCAGCGCCATCAACCGCGAGTCGTGGAAGTTCGGGCGACTCGGGCAGAAGCAGGGGCGCGTGACGTGCTGGCTGCGCGATGCGGCCATCGGGCTGGCGACGAAAGTGATCGGCCCGGCCGGGTTCCTGAAGCACGCCCGATTCGACGTGGGCGCGCTACCGGTTGTGCGGAAATGAAGCGAGCCGGGAGCGCGAACGCTCCCGGTTCGTTGTCACCGCTTCGCGGTCAGTCCTTCTTCGGGGCCGGCGCGGGGGCCAGCTTGCTGGTGTCGAAGGCGTCGCCCACGAGACCCTTCCACGCGGTCTTCTGGGTGGCGTCGAGTGCCTCGTCGATCTTCACCCAGGCTTCCTTGCGCGACTTCTCGATCTTCTTGTCGGCCGCGGCCTTCTTCTCCGGGTCCGCCGCCTTGCCGAAGGTGATGCCGGCTTCCTTGTTGATCTCGGTGCGTTCCTTGTTGTAATCGGCGATCGCGCCGCGCACGCTCTTGGTCTGCGACTCGGACAGCTTCAGCGCGTCCTGAACTTCCTTCATCGTGGCCTTCGCCGCTTCGCTCGCCCCGCCGAACCCGCCCTTGCCGCCCTTCGCTTCGGGGTCGCTGAACACCTGGAAGCCCATGACCTGAATGCCGATCTGCTTCAGGCGCTTCTTCTGGTCGGCGGTGAGCACGTCGTCGCGGACCTTCTTGGCCTCTTCGCCGACCTTCTTGCCCTCTTCGCGGAACTCGGCGAACTTCTCCTTGTCGAAGCCCTTGCCGCCCTTGCCGAACATCTCCTGACCCTTTTTGGTCAGATCGGCGTACTTGGTGGCGATCGGCTTCAGCTTCTCCTTCTGCGCGTCGGTGAGCTTGATCTCTTCTTGCAGCGCGGTGTTCGTGAACACCAGCGTCTCGACGTCGCCGCCGCCGCGCCCGAAGCCGCCCGTGCCGGGCTGGGCCGCGACCACAGTCACGATCCCGGCGGCGAGGAACGCCGCCAACATGCACCGAATGGCTCGCATGACTCTCTCCCCCAGAAGTGCGTATGAACGGACGCCGCGCGAGGGTTACGAGTACACCCGCCGGCTGCCAACATCGTTACGCCGCGCGGGTGAAAGGGGAATGAGAAAATGAGAAATGCGCGCGACGTAGCCGCAAGCAACCACCGCTCGCGGCTCCGCGCGGAACCTGAACCGATTAGGGGCGCACCTTGCCGCCCCCGATGGGCGGCGGGAACGGCGCGGCCGGTCCCTTCGGCAGCGGGCCGGGCGGCTGCGCCTGGACGTGCTGCCACCCCTTGATCGGCACGAACTGGAACGCCTTCGCGTCCACGCCGGGCAGGTCGGTCTGCGGGTTCGTGAACTTCCACATCTCGGAATCGTCGTTCGGCTTCACCATGAACACCTGCGCCGGCAGGTACGCGATCTTCGCGGTCGCCGCGCCGGGGCCGTACAGGGCCAACCGCAGGTGCTTGAACTCGCGCTGGTCCGCCGGGCGCAGCGGCTTGATGTCCAGATAGACGTAGTGGTCGTCGGTTTTGAACAGGTTTATGTCGAACCGGTCCTTCACGTCCTTCGCCTTCATGCCCGCGAGAAAGTCGAGCATGAGGTTGTCCACGCCGGCCTGCCCCTGCGGCAGCTTCACCTCGGTGATCGTCTTCTCCTTGCCGCTGTAGGCGTACACGGCCTTGCCGTCGCAGATGTAAGCTTCGTAGTCGGCCTTCGTCGTGTCCGCGGTGTAGTCCAGGCGGAGCACGGCGAAGTTGGGCTTCATGCACAGCACGACGCCGGTGTAGTCGCGGCCCTTCTGGAACACCGCGTCCGTGCGCTTGAGGGACACCTCGGTGCGCAGGTTGCTGGTGCCCGCCATCTTCTTTTCCCACTGCTCCAGGTGGCCGTCGAGCTTCGGGTCGGCGGCCCGGACGGGCGGGGCCGGCGACGGGATCGGCTGGCCCGGCACCGCGGGCGGCTGCGCCGAACCGACCGAACCGGCGACCAGCAGAGCCGTCAGAATGAAACCGGCAGCTCGCATCGAACGACCTCCACACCGAGAGCGGGCGCGAAACCGATAGCGCCTTATAGCTCGCCGTCCGGTTTCGGAAAAGCCCGTCTGCGCGCCGCCCCGTCGTCGGGGAAAGCGGCATTGTTCGGGCTGGTGGGCTTGTACCGGCAATGCCGGGGTCGGATAGTGAAGGGAAAGAACCCGGCGAACTCGCTTCGCCCCAACCGTGTCCGAGTGCCATGCTCGAAAAAGTACAAGTGCGGATCGTCGCCGGCTCGCTCCGCGGGCGCAAGCTCACCGTTGTCGTTCACGAGGGAATGCGGCCGACCCCGCAGATGGTGCGTGAGGCGCTGTTCAGCATCCTCGGCAACGCCGTGCCGGACCGCGCGTTCTACGACATCTTCGCCGGCACCGGCGTGGTCGGCCTCGAAGCGATCAGCCGCGGCGCGACCACCGCGCGCCTGATCGAGAAAGACCCGCGCCAGGTCGCCGACATCCAGAAGTACGCCACCGAGTTCGGCATCGGCGACAAGGTACAGGTGCTCAAGGCCGATTCGTACCGCTGGGCCGAGCGATGGCTGCCGCCGCGCGACGCGGTGAACCTGTTCCTCAGCCCGCCGTTCCCGGACCTGAGCGAGAAGGCCGAAGAGTTCCTCACACTGGTGAACGTGCTGCTCGAAAAGGCCCCGCCCGAAAGTGTGCTGACGATCCAGGCCGAAGACGGGTTCCCGCTGGACCGGCTCCCGGACCCGGCCGCGTGGGACGTGCGCAAGTACGGCCGCAACATGCTCCTGTTCTTCGTGAAGCCGCTCCCGCCCGCGCCCGAACCGGCCGCCGAACCCCCGCCTAGGCCGATTGCAAAGTCGTAGGCATCAGCCGGTAATGAGCTTAACGGCGCGGTCGATGTCCCAGTTGAGGGCATCGGCTCGTGCCTTGAGTGGCTCATCGGGTTCGCCCGGCTTGAGCACCTGCAACGCGCTCACCG
>SXHE01000544.1 GCA_005773755.1 Planctomycetia bacterium | reverse complement strand
GACTCCCGCCCTTGCGGGCGGGGTTCGCCCGACGTGTCACTTCTTGCCGTAGATCGCGCCGCCGAGGGAGTGGTGGACCTCCGCCGAGTTGCGGACGATGATCGACGAGCTGGGGGCGTGGTAGGTGATCGAGCCGGCCCCGCCGGTGTCCGGGCCGCCCCACGACAGCGGATCGATCTTGCGGATCGTTTCGAGCAGCACGCGGACGTTCTCCTGCGTCTGCTGGAAGTTCAGCCCCGGTCCGAACCGCGGGTCGCCGAAATCGCCGGTGCCCTTCACGAGGTCGCCGAGGTAGTACACGCGGGTCGTCATCAGCGTCTTGGCCTTTTCGACGGTCATGATCTGGATCGTCTCGTCCTTCACCACGAACGTGAGGCCCTGCGCGCCGAGCACCGACCGCAGCACGGTGCGCCCGGAGACGCCGCGCGCTTGCAACGTCGAGCCGCGCTTCAGGTCCAGTTCCAGGTCCATCAGCGACTTCTTGTCGATCAGCAGCGCCTGGTCGAACATGGTCGAGAGGTCTTGTAGCGCTTCTTCCAGCGGCCGGTCCTTGAAGTCCACGGTGTACGGCTTGTCGAGCGCCTCGATGATCTTCTTTTCCTTGTCGCTGAACTGCATGGTCGTGGCCTTGAGCCGCCGCTCGGTCAGCGCCGCCCACTTCTTCGGGTCCGGGAACATGATGTCGCCGGTCGGCGGCAGCGACGACTCCATGAGGCTCTTGTAGTTGGCGTACATGCGGTCGCTCTGAAGCTTTTGGAACGCGATGGCGTCTTCGACGCGACTCTTGATCGTGTCCGTTTGGCCCAGGGTGAAGACCGAGGGGTTGTTGGGGTACGCTTTGGCGAGCTTGGCGATCTCGAAGTTGGCCTGATCCGTCATCCCCTTTTCCTGGTAGTCCTTGATCTTCGCGATGCCGGCGTCGATGGCCTTCAGCTCGGCGAGGTGGCGCTCGAAGGCTTCCTTCTGCGCGGCCTTTGCTTCCGCGCCCTTTGGGTCGAGTTTGACGCCGGGGTTCGGCGGGTTGGCGATCGCGCGCCCTTCGATGGCCGCGAGCTTCTGATCGAGCATCGTCGTGAACCGCGTCCGGGCCGCTTCGCTGATGCCCAGTGCGAACTGGATGCTCTGCTTCGCCCCGCGGAGTTGCTGCGAGGCCTTCTCCTTGTGGTTGGCTTTCGCCAGCCGGTCGGCGTTCTCGATGGTCTGGATGATGTTCAGTTCGGCCTTCTGCTCGGCGATCCGCTGTTGGGCTTTGGCGGCTTCGAGCGGGTCGGCGGGTCGGCCGGGCTGCGCGACCGCGACCGTGGCGAACAGGCCCAACGCGGTGACCGCGGCACCCGCCCAGCGGTAGCTCGTGAAGCGCGCCATGCCGAACCCTCCAGAAACACTCGAAGCCGGGGCAGAACGTCTCACCTCATAACGTACCCCACCGGCCCGGCGTTTGCCAAGCGCCGACTTTTCCTTCCGTGTGCGGAAACGCCCGGCCCGCGCGGCGCAATCGCGCCCCACGGTCGGCGTTGACCCAGGTTGCCAAACGCGGTATCCCGGCGGGCATGAGGGCCTATTTGCGCCGCCGCCGGCCGATGATTCTCGCGCTGCTGATCCTGCTCGCCGCGGCCAGCGCCGCGTTCGGCGGGCTGGTGTACAGCGCGAAGAAGGAGCCGCCGTTCTACTCCGCCGCCAATCACCCCGGCGACTGGGACACCCACGAGCGCTCCGGCAAACTGCTGACCCGCGTGATGGACCTTCAGAACGACATCCGGGCGAAGGACGAGTGGGGCGACACCTTTTCCGCCGACGACATCAACGCCTTCTTCATCGAAAACATGGGACCGAAGGGCCGGCTCGCGGAGTCGCTGCCCAAAGGGTTCCACTCGCCGCGCGTCGCCATTCAGGGCGACCGGCTGTTCCTCGGTGTGAAGTACCGTGAGGGCTTCTGGAGCACGGTGAGCTGGCTGGAACTGAAGGGGTGGCTGGTGAAAGACCAGACGAACGTGGCCGCGGTGGAGGTGTGCAACCTGAAGGCCGGGGGGCTGCCGTTCGGTTCGCAAACGCTGCTGGACAAGATCGCGGACGTGGCCCGCGAGTCGAGCATCGAGGTGACGTGGTACCGCAACAAGAGCAACCCGGTGGGGCTGTTCAAGTTCTTCGCCAAGCAACCGCGGCTGACGTCGCAGGTGCTCACGCTGGAAGCCAAAGACGGGAATCTGGTGGTCGCGGGGCGGTCGTTCCTGGACGGCGCTATTCCGCTGCCGGCCCCGCGCTGACGCGGAACACCCACGTCCCGCCCGCCCGCCGCAGTATGGCACGCCCCGCGAGCTTCGCGCCCGCAAGCTGAATCGCCACGCGGTCGGCTTCGTCATCTAGCCAGGCGCAAGTGCCCGCGTCCCACCGCGATACGGCCCCGCGCCCGCCGGACACCGGCCCTTCGTAGTCGAGGTACGCGAGCCGGTGGTCGCCGTTCGGTTCGGCGGAAACGTCCGCATCGACCGCCGGCTCCGCGAGCAGCCGCCACGCGCGCAGCGCGCCGCCCGCTTCCACAAGGAAATCCCAGTGTGGAACCGGCCAGTCGTGCGCGAGGATGACGAATCGGGTCACGAAATCGGCCTACGAACGGTTGGGCAAGGCTGGTAGAATGCGACGCGAACACCAGCCCGCGCCGAGACGTGCATCATGGCCAAGAGCAACAAGAAAGACAAGAACGCCGACGCGGACGGCACCGTAAACATCTGCCGGAACCGCCGCGCGCTGCACGACTACGACATCCTCGACCGCATCGAGTGCGGCATCGTCCTCGTCGGCACGGAGGTCAAGAGCCTGCGCGACGGGCACGCGAACCTGGAAGACGCCTACGGCCGCATCGACGACAGCGAGGTGTGGCTGATCGGCGCGGAGATCCCCGAATACGCCTTCGGGAACCGGCTGAACCACAAGCCGAAGCGCACGCGCTAGCTGCTGCTGCACAAGCGCGAGATCGCCAAGTTCGCGGCGAAGGCCGACGAAAAGGGGCTGACGCTGATTCCCCTGCGGATGTACTTCAAGGAAGGCAAAGCGAAAGTGGAACTCGCGGTCGGCAAGGGCAAGCAGGCCCACGACAAGCGCGAGTCGCTGAAGAAAGCCGACGCGCGGCGCGACATCGACCGGGTGCTGGCTTCGCGGCGCAAAAGATGAGTTCACCACCAAGGCACAAAGGGCACAAAGAAGACAGCAGAGAAGAGAGTTTTCAAGAGCTGAATTCACTGGTCTTCCTCTTCATTTGTGCCCTTTGTGCCTTTGTGGTGAACTGATTGGTCCAAACCACGGAGGGTTGCGGTGCGGCTGGTTGCGCTGGCGGAATCCGAATCGCACGTGTGCGCCCGCTACCGGCTGGCCGCGTTCCGCCCCGCGCTGGCCGCGACCGGGCACACGCTCGACGTGCGCGCGCTGCCCACAACTCTGCTCGGCCGCTTCGCACTCGGTCGCGACCTCAGTTCTTATGACGCGGTGCTCCTCCAGCGCAAGTTGCTCCCGCGCTGGGCGGTCGCGCTGCTGCGCCGCCGCGTCCGCCGGCTCGTCTTCGACTTCGACGACGCGGTGTGGCTGCGCGACTCGTACTCCGCGAAGGGGTTCGACGACCCGAAGCGCGCCGCCCGCTTCCGCGCGACGGTGCAAGCGTGCGACCTCGTGATCGCGGGCAACGAGTACCTCGCGGCCGAAGCGCGGAAGTGCGTGCCGGCCGACCGCGTGCGGATCGTGCCGACCTGCGTGGACGTGGGGAAGTACCTGAAGAAACCTACCCCCCCTGGCCCCCCCTCCCTGAAGGGAAGGGGGGAGAAAGAACATCCGCGCGACGACGCTTCCGGCGCGCCAATGTATTCCCCCCCTCCCTTCAGGGAGG
>SXHE01000543.1 GCA_005773755.1 Planctomycetia bacterium | reverse complement strand
CCCTCCCGATTCCGCCCCGTCGACTCTCCTCACGTCTCCAAGCAATACAGGAACTTGTCCGAGCGCAGGAACAACTTGCCGTCGGCGGCGACGGGCGTGGCGTGGAAGATGCCGCCGTCGCGCAGGTCGTTCGTCGCCAACAGTTCGTACTCTGGCTTCGCCGCCACCACGAACGTGCGGCCGTCGCGGGTGACGTAGAAAACCTTGCCGTCCGCCATTAGAGACGAGGCGTACACAGTGCCGGCCCGCGGGAGCCGCTCCTCGTATACGGCCTTCCCGGTCGCCGCTTCGAGACAGTACGCGATCCCCTGGCTGTCGTTCGCGAAGTAGATGTGCTTGTCGTGGAACACCGGACTCGACACGTTCGAGCCTTTGGTGCCGGTCCACAGGCGGTGCGTCTTGGTCACGTCGCCGGTGCCGCCGGTCTTCACCGCCAGCGCCGCGGTGCCGCTGCGCCCGCCGATCGCGTACACGATGCCGTCGTGGGCCACCACGCTCGGCACCATGTACCAGCCGATGTCCGTGTTGCACGTCCAAAGCTGCTCACCGGTGGTCGGGTTGAACGCCAGAATCTTGCCCTGGATCGGAACGATCAGTTCATCCTTGCCGTCTTTGGTCTTCACCACAACGGGCGTGTTCCACGCCTCGCGGATGCCCTTCGCCTTCCACTTCTCCTTGCCGGTCTTCTTGTCGAACGCGAACAGCGATTCGCTCTCGACGCTGGCGTTCACGATGACCAGATCGCCGTGCAGGATCGGCGACGCGGCCGAACCCCAGTTGTTGTGAAGCTTCTCGCCCGCGTCGGCCTGCCAGAGTTGCTTGCCGTTGTAGTCGAACGCGACCAGCCCGGACTTGCCGAAGAAGCAGTACACGCGCTCGGCGTCCGCGGCCGGCGTGCTGGAGGCGTAGCCGTGATCGTCGCGCAGGCGCTCTTGCTCCGGCTGCTTCGCTTCGACCGCTTTGTTCCACATAATCTTGCCGGTCTTACGGTCGAGGCTGAGTAGGTGGCGGCGCAGGTCGGCTTGTACGCCCTTCGCTTTACCGGGCACGTTGTACCCAGTGTAGCATGTGATGAAGATGCGGTCGCCGATGAACACCGGCGACGACGTGCCGGGGCCGGGCATCTCCAGTTTCCACGCGATGCCGGTCTTTGCGTCCCACTTGGTCGGCAGCCCCTTCTCGTCGCTCACCCCGGCCGCGGTCGGCCCGCGGAACTGCGGCCAGTCCGCTGCGCGGAGTGCGGGTGTGAATGCGAGCGTGAGGACCGACAGATGCAACAGTCGCGGCATGGCGCACCTCGGAGAGATTGGATAGGTGCGAGTGTACCCCACGGCGCGCGTGAAGTGAACCAAGTTAGTCGCAAGCCGCAGGCGCGCACGGCGCACGTGCTTCACCCCTTCGGATACACGCTGATCGCGCTGCCGACGGCGAGGACCACGCTCGCGGGTTGCGTGCCGTTCATCGGTGCCCACTCCGGGCCGTACATCGTCGCCCAATCGACGTCGTGCGCGAACTCGCGCACCGGATACACGTCCCATTCGGGGTGGTTCACCTCGTAGCGGATCAAACGCCCGCGGCGGCTGGTGCCGAAGCCCCAGGAGTGTTCCTTGAACCAGTGTTCGAGGCTATCTGGCGCGGGCCGCACGGCCGGCTTCGGGCCGACCGCGCGCAGCGAGTGAACGCGCTTCGCCCACTTCACGGTGTAATTGGCGGTGAGCGCGTCGGGCGCGTCCGTCACGGCCATCGACATGCGCGCCGCGCGGTACGGCTCGTTGTAAAGGACGCGCGCCATCGTCGCGACCGTCCACTGCGGGACGAACTCGCGCACGAAGCACACGCCGCGCTGACCTTGATGTGAAACGTAGAAGCGGAGGTTCCATTCGGGGAAGTTGCGAAAACCCGGCCAGCCGATGCCGAGAACGCGGGTGTCGAGGAACTGGAAGCCGACAAGGCTGGCCCAGCACGCCCCGTCGCGCCGGTCGAGTTCGCACCCCGGCGGCACCAGCGGGCGCAGCAGCTCTTCCGGCACGCTGAAGTTCGCGAGGATCAGGTTGCGCCACTGCGCGGTGAGGAACGTGCGGCGTGACATAGGCGACTCGCACCCGCAAGGGCGGGGGTGGTTGTGCTGTGGGCGGGCACCCCGCCCCCGCGGGCGGGTGTCGCCACTAGCTCGCGGCCATCGGCATCGGCTCGCTCTTCATCTCGACCAGCTCGCGCTGCACGTCGTAGAGCGGCTCCCACACCTCGTCGAGCGCGTCCTTGAACACGTTGCCGATGAGCAAGTCCGTGACGTGGCGCTTCATGTGCGGGTACTTGCGGATGAAGTACCCGAAGTTGAAGCCGTCGTAATAGATGAGCACGAATTTCTTGAGCCGGTCCATGCCCTTGATGAACTCCGGCCCCCACGCGCCCAGTTGTTTCTCGCTCAGGTCGCCGCTGGCGAGGCCGTCGCACACCGCGTCCGCCGCGTAGGTGCCCGACGAGAACGCGAGCTGCAACCCGGACGAGTAGATGGGATCGAGGAACCCGAAGGCGTCACCGATCAGCACCCAGCCGTCGCCGGACAGTCGCGTGCTGCGGTACGAGTACTCCTTCTGCGTGCGGTAGATGTCGCACCGCTGGTCGGGGTCGATGCGGCGCTTCACCGCGGGGCAGTTGTCCACCTCGCGCCAGAAGATTTCTTCGAGCGACGAGTCTTTGTTCTCGAAGAGGTAATCGAGGCCCGCGACCACACCCACGCTGACGATGTCGTTGTGCTGCGGGATGTACCAGAACCAGCCCTTCTTTTCCTTCAGTTGGAGCACGAGGGTCGCGCCCTCGTCGAGCGCGCCGGGTTCGCGCTTCGCGCCCTTGAAGTACGACCACACAGCCGCTTTCTTGAGCTTCTGCTCCCACACCTTCAGCTTCAACCGGTTGCTGATGACCGAGCTTTGCCCGCTGGCGTCCACGATCACCTTCGGGTTCAGCACCTCCTCGGTGCCGTCGGCGTAGCTGACCCGGATGCCGGTCTGTTTGTCGCCCTCAAAGTACACGTCGAGCACACGGGCCTCTTCGCGCACGTCAACGCCGTGTTCGCGGGCGTTGAGGAGCATCATGTGGTCGAACTCGCTGCGGAGCACCTGCCACGTCTGCGTGCACTCGTGCGGGTTGTTCTCGAAGAAGTAGAACGGCTGCGACTCCTTGCCCTGATCGTTGGCGAACTGCACGGAGTACTTCTTGGTGAACGCGGACGCCTTCATCTTGTCGAGCATCCCCAGCCGGCGCAGCGGGAAGTACGTGTCCGGCATGAACGATTCGCCGATGTGGAACCGTGGGAACTTCTCGCGCTCGAACAGGCGAACGCTGTGCCCCTTCTGGGCGATGAGGGTGGCCGCGGTGCAGCCGGCGGGGCCGCCGCCGATCACAACCACTTCCGGTGATGCGGTCATCTGTGCGTTCTCGTTCGGAAAAGGTGAGGGGCTGGTCATCGCGATACCGGCGCGCCGCGCCGGGTCTTACAGAACCAAACCGCAAGGCGAGGTGAAGGATAACAGGGGATTGCGTCCCGCGAAGCCGCAAGCGGCAGCCGTTTGCGGCTTCGCGAGTAGCTCACTTCTTCCGAATCACGACGGGCGTCGTGTTCTTCTGCGGCTTGCCCGGCGTGCTGCGGCCGTCGTCGATCCACTTCTGGAGCTGTTCCGTCAGGCGCTTCACCACGTCCGGGTTCTTGTCGTGCAGGTTGGTCTTCTCGCCGATGTCGGCGTCGAGGTCGAAGAGTTGTGTCGCGGGCAGGCCGGCCTCGTCCTTGCCGGGGCGCGGCGCACTCCAGCCGCCGGAACCGGCGCACAGGCACAGCTTCCATTTGCCCTCGCGCACGCCGAACGAGCCGTTGATCGAATGCACAACGAGTGATTCGCGCGCCGCGCCGGTGTGCAGGCCCAGCGCGCGGAGCAGGTTCACGCTGTCCTCGGCCGCGTCGTCGGGGTACTTCGCCCCGGCCGCGCTCGCACAGGTCGCGAAGACGTCCGTGTGGCACGCGAGCGCCTTTACTTCGCTCCCGGCCTTCACCTTGCCCGGCCAGCGGACGATGAACGGGACGCGGTGCCCGCCCTCGTACACATCCGCTTTGTTGCCGCGAAACGTGTGACTGGGGTTGTGGCCGAGTTTCAGCAGCGCCGGGAAATCCGCCTGCGGCGAACAGCCGTTGTCGCTGGTGAAGATGACGAGCGTGTCGTCTTCGACGCCGCTTTTCTTGAGCGCCGCGAGTACATCGCCCACGACGGCATCGGTCTCCATCACGAAGTCGGCGTAGGCGTTCAGCTTGCTCTTCCCGGCCCAGTCCTTCGACGGTGCAACGGGCGTGTGCGGCGTGGTCAGCGGCATGTAGAGGAAGAACGGCTTCTTCTTGCGCTCTTGATCGGCAATGTACGCGACGGCCCGGTCGCGCAGTTGGGGCAGCACGTCCGCGGCCTCGAATCCGGGCGCGCCAGGCCCCTTGCGCGTGCGGCCGGGCTTGCCCGCGAACATCGCGAGGTCGCGGTCCTCGGTCGGGTTCACGACCACCTTGTCGTTCTCGATGAACGTGTACGGCACCATATCGAGCGACGCGGCGATGCCGTAGTAGTAATCGAACCCGACCGCGTTCGGGCCGTTCTTAATCGCCTTGTCGTACTCGACGTTGAACACCTGCTCGCGCGGCTCGATGTTCAGTTCCGTCACCTTCTTGTCCGGCTTCAACTGCCAGTTCATGCCCAGGTGCCACTTGCCGACGCACGCGGTGTGGTAGCCATTGTCCTTCAACAGTTGCGCGACCGTGAGGCGGTTCGCCTCGATCAAGCGCGGCGAGAGGCCACCGAGCACGCCGTTCTTGAGCTTCGACCGCCAGGCGAAGCGCCCGGTCATCAGGCCGTAGCGCGTGGGGGAACAGACCGCGCTGGGCGAGTGCGCGTCGGTGAACCGCGCGCCGGCCTTCGCCAGCGCGTCTAGGTTGGGCGTGGGAATCTTGCCGTCGGGGTTGAACGCCTTCACGTCGCCGTAGCCGAGATCGTCGGCCAGGATCACGACGATGTTGGGCGCGTCGGCTGCAAAGGAAGGCGAGGCCAGCGCGAGGAGCGCGAGGAGGGAGAGGCGCATGGGGAAAGGCTCCTTGTGTAGCCGCGACTCGAAGAGGAGCGCGAAGGTACGCGCTCCTCTTCGAGT
>SXHE01000542.1 GCA_005773755.1 Planctomycetia bacterium | reverse complement strand
TACATCAACGACGCCGGCATCGTGCTGTGCGAGACCACCATCGACCAGTCGCCGTTCGACCCGACCGGCCTGTCGCTCGCCAGCCGCACCCGCAAGGCGATCCAGTACGGCCGCACCATCGACGACGTGGTGAAGACCCTGGCGACCAAGAACAACGGCCTGTACGCGAACGAGTGGCTGATCGGCGACCTGAACACGAACGAGATCGCCATGTTCGAGTTGGGCACGAAGGCGAACCGGCTGTGGCGCAGCAGCAAGAACGACTGGTTCGAGGGGACGAAGGGCTTCTACTGGGGCTGCAACAACGCGAAGGACCTGGGCGTGCGTACAGAGGCCCGGCCCGCGGACCCGGATGAACAGTCGGACAAGGTGGACTGGGAGCCCGACGAGCGCGACAAGGCGTGGCTCAAGTTCTACAAGGCGAACGCGGGGAAGATCGACGGGGATGCGGCGAAGAAGGCGCTGAGCGCCGACCCGCTCGCGGGGAAGACGGCGCTGGACGCGAAGTACAGCACGGCGGAACTGGCGAAGCAACTCGCGTCGCACGCCACCTATGGCCCGCCGACCGGCAAGGCCTGGAAGCCGACCGACGAGCAACTCCGCGACCACCCCGAAATCAAGGCGCTTGAGCCGCACCCGTGGACCGTGCTCACGGTCGCGCCGCCGCCGAAGAGATGACGCGGTTCCCAGGCCCGCAACCTACGGTACGACGGGTTGCGTCCAGGCGACCTCGACGTCACCCTTCGCGTAGGGGTTCGGGTGCGGCTTGCTGCTCGTCACCTTCGCGCGGACGTACAGTTCCTTGCCGGTGAACGTGTACGTCGGGTTCGCGTCGGTCGAGGTCGCGACCACTTTGCCGATGTCTGCGGAGTAGTCGCTGGTGACCGGCGTTTCCTTGCCGTCCTTGTCCTTGATCGTCTTCGGGGTCGCGGTCAGGTCGGTGCCCTGCATCGTGGCGACGAACTCGGTCTTGTACGTCACGCCCGGTTCGGTGCGGATGGCGATCTTGAGCTTCTTGTCGGCGCGGGAGATCTCGTTCAGCACGACGCCGGTGCTGGCGTAGAAGTCGCCGGCTTCGAGGCCCTTCACGAGCGTGTCCGCGGTGAGGAACGGGGCCTTCACCATCACCCACCCGCGGCCGGGGTTCACCTTGCCGACGGCGTACTCGTGGTAGCCGTGGGCGTCGTCGGTTGCGAGGCCGTACACGACCGGCAGCTTATGCTTGCCCAGACGGAGCGCCAGTGTGATGTCCCAGATGCGCTCGCAGCTCGCGTGCGCGGCGTCGCCGTAGTTGCGCACGCCGGGGTGTCCGTTGAACACCTCGAAGTACTTCAGCTCTTCCGCGAGCAGCATCTCCTCGGCGCGCACGCCCCAGCCGAAGTTCGGGTGGTTCAGGAACGCGATCATCATGCGCCCGGTTTTCGCGCGCTGGTCGCTGACCTGGCGCACGTTGACGCGCACGGTCTCGATGGCGTCCTTGCCGTCGAGCGGCTTGATCGTGTCGCGCAGGTTGATCCCATTCATGTGGATCGGCCGCTTGGCGAAGCTGTGGGTGATCTCTTCTGCCGGCACCAACAAGAACTTGCCCGGCTCGTCGAACAGCGTGCGGAACTCGCTGAGCGGCTTGAGCCGCACCTGCTTCTTGTCCTTCGTCGTGCGGAACTCGGCCCACTTCTCACCGAACCGGTCGACGTACTTCTTCGTGGCCTTCGTGCGCGTGGCGTTCGATTCGGCATCGACCCACTTGTCGCCGTCCGCGATGACGTTGTGCTCGGTGAGCGCGAGGAACTGGTAGCCGTGCTGCTTGTACCAGTCGACCACCATTTCCGGGTAGTCGTCGCCGTCGCTCCAGAGGGTGTGCGTGTGCAGGTTCCCCTTCCAGTACTGTGGGGGCGAAGTGGTGAGCGGCGACGCGGTGGGCATCGTGCCGGGCTGCGGGGCGACGTCGGGGTTCTGGAACGCGACCGCGACCGCGAACGCGGACACCGAGAGCACAACGGCAGCAAGCGGACGTGCGGACATGGCGGACCTCTGGCGGCGTGTGGGGAGGTAACGGAGAGTATGCCCGCGGCACGGCGCGAACGGAACCCCGCGCGGCGCGATTTCCGCGAACTTTCACCAAGCCCGCCGGGGCGCAATACTTCCCCCGTGCGGGGCGCGCCGTAAACTTGTCCCGTCGCGCCCCCACCCGTCGCGGTACGTTGACCGATGCGCAGCCTGATCCGTCACTACTGGGACAAGTGGTTCCGCGAACCGCTTCGCAAGATCGAGGCGGACTCGCTCGCGTTCCGCCTCGACGGTGCCCGCGGGATCGACTGGAAGACGCCCGTCGTGCTGCTGACCGCGGCCGTCAGCCTGCTGATCCAGAACTACACCGACTCGATCTACAAGGTGAGCACCGAGGTCGTGTGGGTCGTGCGCACCGTCGCCGGCCCCGACACCGCCGCGGACGTCAGCGCCACGCTCCGCCGCTGGAACGGCGACCAGCTTTCGAGCCGCGTGTGGTGGGCGCTGGTCGTGGCGCTCACCTACGTCGCGCTCCCGGTGCTCGTGCTGAAGTTCGCGTTCGGGCACAAGCTCAGCGACCACGGCGTGAAGTTTCACGGACTGCTGCGCGCGTGGCCGCTCTATGTGTTCTTCGTGATGGTGATGGTGCCGCTGGTCATCGTCTGTTCGGGCGAGACCCGGTTCCAGCAGACGTACCCGTTCATGAACTTCACCTCGCGCGAGGACGTGAGCGCGAACCTGTGGAAGTGGGAACTGGCCTACGCCGCGCAGTTCGTGGGGCTGGAGTTCTTCTTCCGCGGGTTCATGGTCCACGGCCTCAAACACCGGTTCGGCGTGTACGCGGTGTTCGTCTCGATGGTGCCCTACGTCCAGATCCACTTCGGCAAGCCGATGCCGGAAGCGACCGCGAGCATCATCGCGGGCATCGTGCTCGGCTACATGAGCCTGGTGACGCGCTCGGTGTGGCTCGGCGCGGCGCTGCACATCGGCGTCGCCTGGGGCATGGACTGCGCGTGCCTCTACCGCCGCGGACTGCTGTGACGCGGCTTGCGGCCCCCCGCGCGCGCGGGGTACAATTCCCTACATCCGCTCACCGACCCACGGGGGCCAGTATGACCGCCACAGCACCACCCGCACCAGCTCCGCACGCGCCCGGCGCGCCCATCGGCAGAGACGATTTCATGCGCATCTCCGTCGAGCGCTACGACCGGATGATCGAAAGCGGCATCATCACCCCCGACGACCGCGTCGAGCTGCTCGAAGGGATGCTGGTGAACAAGATGTCGAAAAGCCCGCCCCACCGGATCGCGAACAATAAGGTGCGGCACGCGCTCGAAGCGGTGTTGCCCGCCGGCTGGTACCTGGACGTTCAAGAGCCGATCGCGCTCGACGACAGCCGCCCGGAACCGGACGCGGCGGTGATCCGCGGGCGCACGGAGGACTACTCCACGCGCCACCCCGAACCGCGCGAAATCGCCATCGTCATCGAAGTCGCCGATACGAGCCTGCGGCGCGACCGCGAGAGCAAGCGGCGCATCTACGCGCGCAACGGGATCGCGGTCTACTGGATCGTGAACGTCGCGGATCGGCTCATCGACGTGTACGCGGGGCCGTCCGGCCCTGCAGAAGCCCCGGACTACGCGACCACCTCCACCTACCGCCCCGGCGACGCGGTGCCCGTCGTGATCGCCGGGGCGCAGGTCGGAACCGTTGCCGCCGCCGAGTTGTTGCCGTAGTCATGTACACATGATCCCTGCCATTCGCGTTCGCGGCCTTGTGAAGACCTATCCCGGCCGGCCACCGGTCGAGGCCGTTCGCGGGCTTGATCTCGAGGTCGCCGTCGGCGAGTGCTTCTGGCTGCTCGGCCCGAACGGGGCCGGCAAAACCCCCACGCTCGAAATCGTCGAAGGGCTGCTCGACGCCACATCGGGCGAGGTGGAAGTGCTCGGCATGAAGTGGGGCACCGACGACACCGCGATCCGCCAGAAGATCGGCATCTCGCTGCAAGAAACGCGGCTCTCGGACAAGCTCACGGTGCGCGAGACGGTCGCGCTGTTCCGCTCGTTCTACCCCAGCGGCCTGACCCCGGACGAGGCCATCGCCCGCGTCGGTCTCGAAGAGAAGGCCCGCAGCTACGTGGACAAGTTGTCCGGCGGG
>SXHE01000541.1 GCA_005773755.1 Planctomycetia bacterium | reverse complement strand
GTTGGCCGGGGCTGACGAAGCCCGCCCCTTCAGGGCGGAAGGCACGCAAGCGAGATACGCACAGGTTTCTGGCCGTCGGGCCTCGCTCGCAGAGCCTCGCTCGACCGCGACCTACGGCAACTTCAACACCACGCGGAACCCCGTGTACGCGCTCCCTACATTCGGCGGCGCGGCGTGCGGTTGGTCGCCGCGCTCGCGCTCGATCATGGCGTAGCTCAGCGGGCGGTCGAGCGTGAACATCCGCCCGCGAAGGATCAGCTTGTCGGTCGGGTCGAGCGGGCCGGCGGCGAGGTCGCGACGCGCGCCGTCGCGGGTGAAAACGGTGCGCGTCCACTCGCGGCCGTTGCCGGCCATGTCGAGCAGCCCGTAGCGGTTGATGTCCACATCCGCGCCGGTGCGCTTGACCGGTCCCGGTGTCGCCTTCTCGATCCACGCGCGGCCGGGCGCGAACGTCGGCGTCGGCTGCCCCTGTTGGTCGAAGTAGCCCGCGGCGTGATCCCATTCGTCTTCGGACGGCAGGTCGCCGCCGAACGTCTTCTGTGCCCACTCGCGAGCCGCGAGCGCGGTCACGTTCATCAGGGGCGCGTCGTCGCCCCCGGCGTAGAGCTTGTTCGTGACCTTCGTTTCGGAGATGTAGAACGGCTCCACCCGCGGCCCGCTCTGCGGCGCGATCAGCCGGAACCGCACCTTCACCCCGCCCTTCTCGACGAACACCCATACAGGTACGAGCTTATCGATGAGAACCTGTGTTTCTGTGCCGTCCTGCTGCGTATTCGTGGGGTAAGTCAGTTTGTCGGGTGGTCCCAGATGTCCGATGGGGCGCTTGCTTGGTCCGAGCAACGCCCACACGGTTACCACGAGGGCAATTAGCACGACTGCGCCCGCCGCGATTGCCACGACATGCCGGCCCCGCGATTTCGCCGGCTCCTCCTTCGGTTTCTCCGTCACAACGGTGCCTTGCGGTATCAGCGTTTCGTTCGCGGCGATAGCGCTGGCGCGCGCGGTGCCGTCACCGGGCGCAGCCGACTCGCGCGGCAGATCGACGCGCGTGTTCGGGCCGGCGAACGGCAGCCGCAGCGCCGCGGCCAGCTCCGCGACGAACGCCGTGCAGGTCGGGTGTCGGTCGGCCGGCTGCTGCGCCAGCGCACGGCGCAGCACGACGCGCTCGGCCTCCGTGATGATGTCGCTGAACTCGTAATCGCCCGCTTGATGCGCCTTCATCAGTTCCGTGAACGGGCGCGGCTTCATCGGCGACCGGCCCTGGCGCAGTTCCGCGTACACGAACGCGAGACTGTACAGGTCGCTGGCCGGGCCGCCCTCGCCGCCCCAGATTTCCGGGGCCATGTATGCCGGCGTCCCGGCGAGGCTCATCGACTCGACCAACTGTTCCTGCGCCCGCGCCAGGCCGAAGTCCGCGACCTTCGCGTGACCGTGCAGAATGAGGATGTTGTCCGGCTTCACGTCGCGGTGAGTGATCTTTTGCGCGTGCAGGAAGTCCAGCCCCTCCGCGGCCTCCGCGATGTAGCGGAACAGTTCCTCCAGCGGGATGCCGGCGCTGCCCTGCTGCTGGTGGTGCTTCAGCCGCGCGCGGAGCGTGCCGTCGGCGAGTTCCATCACGACGTGGAGTCGATTGTTCGCGATCCAGAAGTCTTCCGTCGCCAGCAGGTACGGGTGCCGCAAGTTCTTGATGAGTTCCAGCGACTTGAGTTCGCGCTGGGCCGCGTCGCGGTCCGCGGGCTGCATCAGAATCTTGATGGCCTTCTCGATGCCGCTCGGCTTCTTGCGCGCGAGCCACACCTCGCCGAACATCCCGCGGCCCAGTTCGCGCACCAACGCGTACTGCTGATCCGCCGCGACCACGCCTTCGGCCACTGGCTCCCAGTGGCGCACACTGGCGTCGGCAATCGTCCACGTCGCGCCGATGGCGTCCAGGTCGGAGCGGATCGCTTCGTAGAGCGCGGGGAACCGGTCGCGGTATTGGGTGGTGTCCGACCGGTCGCCCGCCCGCCGTCTACAGCGGAACTCTTCGATCACCAGCGCCGCGAGCGACGGTTCCGCGCTGCCGAGTTCGGGGAACCGCGTGACGTAGTCTTCGACCGTGGGCCGCTCGCCCGCGTTCCAACGGTGGCCCAGATCGATGACGATCAGCCCGACGAGTAGCGACAGCCGGGCCGGGCCGGTTACGCCGCCCAGGAACGGTTCCCAATCCGTCACGCCGCCCTTGATGAGCGCGTGCCGGAACTGGTCGGCGCGGGCCGTGACCACCGTGCGCTCGTCGTCGGAGAGCGTGTCGAGCATGGGGCAATTCTAGTCGCGCGCGGGGCGAGTGGATCGTTGCCCGGTGTGCAGACAACCAATCGCTGTTTACGGTTCAGCATTCGCCACGTTCTATTGTCGGTAGCCCGCGAGTAAAACAGGATGGTAGCCCTACCAACTTCGGAGGCTTCGGACATGATCCGGTTCACCGCGCTGCCCGTGCTGTTGGTCGCGTGTCTCGCTGTTCCCGTTCCGGTTCGGGCCGCGGCCCCGGACAAGGAACCGGACAACGACGCGATTTACGTCCTCACCAAGCATTTCCTCGCCACGATGGGAACGCACCGCGGCGACAAGAACGCGAACGCGCTGCGCGAGTTCATCGACCCCAACTACCTCAAGCAGCACAAGCTGACCGACGCCGACCTCGCCGCGCCGATCGCTCCGGTGTGGGGCATCGACACCTACGAGATCGCCGACGACCGGCGCACGGTCCTCTGCTTCGTGGAGACGAAAACCGGGACCGACGCGGTCGTCAAGGAAGCGATTCTCCTGCGGCTCTCCGTTCACGAGGGAAAGGTGTACCTCCTCCCGGCGAAAGCGCCCGACGCGAAGACCGGTTCCTTCACGCTGTGGATATTGCGGAAGAGGACTCCGCAAGTGAAATAGAGCCGGGGTGAAGTCTTCGCGGCGCACATCGTTGACGCGGGCCGCGCGGAAGAAACCCCACCCCCGGCCCCTCCCCGGTGCGGGGAGGGGAGAAAGAACTTGACCGACTCGACAGAATACACGGCGCGGGGGAAGATAAGCGCGTGTGTTCCCCCTCCCCGCACCGGGGAGGGGGTTGGGGGTGGGGTTAGGTTCTTCGCGGCGCACATCGTTGACGCGGGCCGCGCGCTCGCGTACCCTCGCCCTACCTCTTCTGGGAGCACCACATGCTGTCCCGTCGCGACGCGCTCGCCGCTTCTGCCGCTCTCGCTGCCACAGGGGGCTTCCCCCCTCCGCTCGCCTGGGGACTCGCCGACGGCGACGACCCGACGCGCGTGTTCACCGGCGACAAGAAGCCCACCGACGCGCGGCTCGGCGCGCCCAAGACGTTGAACGACTACTTCCCGTTCGTCGTGCCCAAAACGAAAGAGGCGTGGGAGAAGCGCCGCACCGAGTTGCGCGAGCAGATCCTGGTGGCGAACGGGCTGTGGCCGCTGCCCGAAAAGACCCCGCTGAACGTCACCGTTCACGGCGCGATCGAGCGCGACGGGTACAGTGTCGCGAAGGTGTACTTCGCCAGCACGCCGGGGCACTACGTGTGCGGCAACCTGTACCGGCCGAAGACCGACGACATCAACCTGAAGCACCCGGGCGTGCTGTTCGCGCACGGGCACTGGGCCGGCGGGCGGTTCCACGACGACGGCGAGAAGGCCGGCAAAGCGAGCATCGACAGCAAGGGCGAACCGGACATGGACCGCGCCCGCTACTTCATGCAGGCGCTGCCGGCCACGCTCGCGAAGCTCGGCTTCGTCGTGTTTCACTACGACATGGTGGGCTACGCCGACAGCACGGCCATCGCGCACCGGGCCGGGTTCACCGACGCCGCAGCCGAGCTGCGGCTGCAGAGCGCGATGGGCCTGCAAACGTGGAACAGCCTCCGCGCGCTCGACTTCCTCGCCGGCCTGCCGGACGTGGACCCCAAGCGCCTGGGCATGACCGGCGCGAGCGGCGGTGGCACGCAGACGTTCGTGACCGCGGCCCTCGACGACCGGCTCGCCAGCGCGTTCCCCGCGGTCATGGTCAGCACCGGAATGCAGGGCGGCTGCGTCTGCGAGAACTGCTCGCTGTTCCGCGTGAACACGGGCAACGTCGAGTTCGCCGGCATGTTCGCGCCCAAGCCGCAGGCCATGAGCGCCGCCAACGACTGGACGAAGGAGATGATGACGAAGGGCTACCCCGAACTGCAACAGCTCTACGACCTGTACGGCGCGAAGGACAAGGTCGCGGTGCGGGCGTGGCTGGAGTACGGGCACCAGTACAACGTTCACGCGCGGCAGATGATGTACGCCTGGTTCCTCAAGTACCTCGCGGGCAAAGACGAGAAACCGACGGAGCCGGCGTTCAAGCCGGTCGTGCCGCCGCGCGACCTGAGCGTGTTCGACAAGGATCACCCGCGGCCGAAGGACGAAGTGAACGCGAAGGTGCTCCGCGCCGCACTGACGAAGGCCAGCGACGAGCAACTCGCGAAGCTCGCCCCGAAGGACGCGGCGAGCCTGACGGAGTTCCAGCGCGTCGTCGGCACCGCGCTGCGGGTGATGGTGAACAGCGCGCCTGTGCAGGGCATCCTGATGGGTTCGTGGACGGGAAAAACGCCACCCGACCGCGGCGCGCTGTCTCGCGTCGGGACGCGTGACGCGTTCCACCCGCTGAGCGCGAAAGACTTCAGGGAAAAACTCCCTGCGGGGGCGATCTCCTTCCCCAACGACTGCGATGGTACACAAGGGGACCTCGTCCCTTTCTATCTGATCCGACCGGACAAGCTCACCCACCAATGGCTGCTGTGGCTCCATCCCGCGGGCAAGTCGAGCCTGTATCCGAAGGGTAAACTTGTTGCACACGCCCAAGCGCTCCTCGACAAGGGCATCAACATCTTCGCAATCGACGTGCTCGGCACCGGCGAGAACGCGTTCGCCAAAGGCTGGCCCGTGGACAAGGGCTTCGCCGGTTACACGTACGGCTACAACCGCACGCTCCTAGCCCAGCGGATTCACGATGTCTTGACCGCCATCTCATTCATCCGCCGGACGTATCTGAAGGACGCGGTCGTGTTGGGCGGAGACGAAGAAAAAGGCAACCCGGTCCACCTCGTCGGGTGGGACGAGTTCGGCCCCATCGCGATTCTGGCGAAGGCGCTGGCCGGGAGCGCGGTGGCGAAGACCGCGGCCGACCTGAACCAGTTCAGCTTCGAGAAGGTCGAGCAGACCGACGACCCGATGATGCTGCCGGGCGCGGTGAAGTACGGCGGGATGAGCGCGTTCCTGGCGCTGTGCGCGCCGGGCGAGGTGCTCGTCCACAACCACAAGGGCACCGGCACCGGGCAGGTGTCGCGCGCCGCCTATGAAGCCGCGGGCGCGGCCAATAAGCTGACCCGAAGCGCCGAGAAGCTCGACGCCGCGAAGGTGGTCGAGTGGCTGGTGAAGTAAGAAGGGGCGAAGAGAAGCCCCTCACCCGCCGCCCGCAAAGCCGGGCGGCGACCTCTCCCCGCAAAGCCGGGGCGAGGTCAGGCAGCGCGCGTCCGTATTGCTGTGCGCGCCGTATTGCTGAAGAGTAGCAGAATGCCTTACCTCGCCCCGGCTTTGCGGGGAGAGGTCGCCGCCCGGCTTTGCGGGCGGCGGGTGAGGGGTCTTCGTTTTCGGAGTCGGAATGAAGCGTTCCCTCCTGATCCTCGCCGTTGTGCTGCTCGCGCTGTGGGCGCGGTCGGCCACCTACACCGTGGACGCGGCCGAGTTCGTGTACGTCACACGGTTCGGCAACCCCGTCGCGGTGCAGGACGGCGGCACCAGCGCCGGGCTGAAGTTCAAAGCGCCCTGGCCCGTCGATACCGTCGTGCGAATCGACCGGCGGGTGCAGTCGTTCGAGCTGCCCGCGGTCGAGTCGCTCACCCGCGACCGCGACGGCGCGGTCGGCCGCACCGTGACCGTCGATGCGTTCGTGACCTGGAAGATTCCCGACGCAGGTGCGGCCGACCGGTTCGTGAAGACCGTGCGCACGCCCGAACAGGCCCGCAAGGTGCTCGGCCCGCTCATCAACGGCCGGCTCGCGGCCGTCGTCAGCGACATGCCGCTCGACGACCTGATCCATTACATCGACAGCAGGGCCGCGCTCGCGACCTTCGTGGCGCTGACCGGGTACACCGTCGAGCCGCTGTCGGACGGCATCGTCCTCCGATCGATCGATACCGGACGCGAGTCCCGCGCGCGACACTGGACGGAGCTGACCCACACCAACGAACTGCCGCTCCTGGCGCTGCTGGCACGGCACT
>SXHE01000540.1 GCA_005773755.1 Planctomycetia bacterium | reverse complement strand
GGTTTCTGCTGCTTGGGGCAGCCCCGTCACGCCCTTCAGCGTCGTCAGCATGACCGCGCTCGCGCCGAGGTTGGCCCACTGGTCGACCAGATCGAGCAGCAGCGCGAAGCGGAACTCTTCGCCGACCGCGGCGAGGAAGGCGTTCACCTTCGCGCGAAAGGCGTGAGCCTGTTCCGCCAGGTCGGGCACCACGAACTGCCCGCGCTCGACGGCCTGCCGTAGCCGCGTGACGACGAACCACATCGCGGTTTCCGACCTGGGCAACAGCGACGGATCGTCGAGGTAGTCCGCGGCCGGGCGCAGGTCGCCGAGGCCGTCGTCGCACAGCGCGCAAAAGAGCGCGGCGTCGTGCGGGGTGAGCCGGCCGAACGCCAGCGCTCGGCGCTCCGCCGGGTTCAGTTTGCCCGCGTCTTCCGCGAGTTGCAGGTCGCGCGACAGCATGGCCCACGCGCGCGGTGTGCTGAACGGCACCGGGTCCGCCGGCACCGGGCGCTGCAGCGACTGCGGGACGTACCGCACGAACGACCGCACTTCGGGGCGCACGCCGTTGGTGGTCGCCCATGCGAGCCACTCGTCCACGTCCACCTTCACCGGCAGCACGAACACGCGGTTCACCAGCGCGCTCGACAGCGTGCGCACGAGCGCGCGATCCTCGCTCCGGTTCCCGGCGGCAACGACCCACGTTCCCTTCGGCAGCTTGTACTCGCCGAGCCGCCGTTCGAGCAGCAGCGAATAGAACGCTTTCTGCACGTCCGGCGGCGACGCGGGTAGTTCGTCGAGGAACAGGCAGAACGGCTTGTCGTCGTCGGGGAGCAGCACGCGCGGCGGGCAGAACACGGCGCGGTTGCCGACGATCTTCGGCACGCCGCTCACGTCTTCCGGCGCGATCTGCGTACCAAGTAGCGACCGTAGCGGCAGCTTCGCGGCCTCCGCCGCCTGCCGCACGGCCTCGGATTTCCCCACGCCCGGCGCGGACAACAACAACACGCTCTCCGCGTCCGCGAGGCAGCGGATCAGCTCCTTCGCCTCGGACAGCGTGACGGCGTTCATAGCCGCATCCCCAGGCCCAAGCCGTGCAGCGCCAGCTTCGCCTTCACCTCGCGCAGCGTCGTCTCGCCGAAGTTGCGCACCTCCATCAGCTCGTCCTCGGTGCGGACCACCAGCTCGCGCACGGTGCAAATGCCCTCGCTTTCGAGGCAGTTGGTCGCGCGCACGGACAGTTCGAGTTCGGCCAGCGACCAGTTCAGTTTCTCATCGAGCGTGTGCGATTCCGCTGGGTTGCCGAGCCACGTCGCGGCGAAGCGGCGGGCGTCGTCCTCGCTCACGCGCCCCACCGCGAGCGCGCGAACCAGCGGCCCGGTGAGTTTCCCGCGCTCGCCGACGAGGTCGAGCGCGCGGCCGAGCGAGGCCCACGCCCGCGGCGTGCTGAACGGCGTCGCCTTGTCCGGCACCGGGCGCAGCAGCGCGTCGGGGTTCGCCTCGATGAACTTGAGTACGTCGTCGCGGACCTTGTTCGCTGTGGCCCACGCGAGCCACTCGGCCACGTCGATGCGGACGTTCAGGATGAGCACGCGGTTGACGAGCGCGCTGGAGATGGTGCGCACGAGGGCCTTATCTTCGGCGCGGTTGCCGGCCGCGACGACCCACGTTCCCGGCGGCAGTTGGTACTCGCCGATCCGCCGTTCGAGCAGCAGCGAGTAAAAGGCTTTCTGCACGTCCGGGGCGCACGCCGGGAGTTCGTCGAGGAACAGGCAGAACTTGCCGGCGTTCTCCGGCAGCAGCACGCGCGGCGGGCAGAACACCGAGCGCTCGCCGATGATCCGCGGCACGCCGCTCACGTCTTCCGGAGCGATCTGCGTACCGAGCAGCGACTTGCACTCCAGCCCTTCGGCTTCGGCGGCCTGACGCACCACATCCGACTTGCCGACGCCCGGCGGCGACAGCAACAGCACGCTCTGCTCGTGCGACAGGCAGCGAATCAGGTCGCGGGCCTGCGACAGCGTGACCGTCTCGGTAATCGGGCCGGCACTCATGGGGCGTCCTTCGTTCCGCGTAGCCGCAAGCGGCGCTAGATCCGCCAGGTGAAGGGACAGTATAGCTCGCGGTCGAAGACGAGGTACTTCTCCCAGTGGGCGCGGTCGGGCACCGGCTCATCGCGGTCGCGCAGGCGGGCGATGAGCAGTTCGCGCACGGCGACCGGGGCCAGCGGGAGCGCGGTCGCCAGCGCGTTGCGCACCACCCCGAACGCGAGCTTCTTCGCGTCGACCGGGTAGCCCAGCGGCGGGGCGCTCGCGGTGCCGTGCCGCGCGTTGTACACGATCACGAACGCCCACGGCAGCGCCGGCCAGCATTTCGCCGCCGCGCCCGCCGGCGGCACGAGCCACTGCCCCAGCTTCGGGAAGTGGGCGTGGTACAGCGTCGGCAGCAAGTTCAGAAACGCCCGGCGCGCGGGCAGCAGGTCGAGGAGCGCCTGCACCTCGGCCGCTTTCAACAACTGACCGAGGCGGCCGACCTGACCGAGGTTGACGGTGCGGAGCAGCTTCGATAGGCCGTCCGCGACGGGGCCGGCGTTCTCCGCGTCGTCGGTCCAGTCGAACAGCGGCTCCAGGTCGAACCAGAACCACAGCTCGCCGAGCGCGCGGGGCCGCGCGGTCAGCAGGCCGACGAGGGCGGTTTCGAGCGCTTCGGGCCGGGCGGCGCTCACGGCCCGCGCCGCGTCGCGCCAGTCGGCGCAGGGCTTCAGCCGACAGCCGAGTTCACTGAGCGCCGGGTACGGCTCACGCGCGGCGAAGTGCGCGCCGAGGGCCGCGGTCGCGGGCGCGAGGTCGTGGCCGGTCGGCTTCTTCTTCTTGCCGCCGCTCTTGCGGCTCCCCGCGTTACGGCCCACCAGTTCGTCTTCGAGTTCCTCCGCTTCGCGCGCCTTCACGTCGGCCGCGCTGATGTCGCCCTCTTCGTGCTCGCCTTCGAGTTCGATGGCCTCTTCCAGAATGGTCTTCAGCAGCTCTTCGGACAGGTCTTCTTCCTTGGCGAACCCCGGCAGATCGGCCTCACGCGCGAACCCGTGCTTCACGAGGAACGTGGCGTCCTCGCGCGTGAGCGCCCCGCGTGCCCAGAAGTGGTGAACGAGTTGTTCGATAACACGCATCGGGAGTTCCGTGAGCCTCTGCGGAATATCTACGCGGCGCGAGGGGTGGTTTTCATTCTCACCTACCCCTGGTACATGCGCAACGCGCGGGTGCGGACCAGTGCGCTGCGGTCCCACACGCGCTCCTCCACCAGCGCCGGGGCCGTGCCGCCCCAGGCGTCGAGCAGTTCCAGCCCGGCCCAGCGGTACCAACTGATCCGGTGTTCGAGCAGGTCGAGCAGCGGCTTCGGAACCCCGGCCGTTGGGCCGAAGTAGTCGCGGACGCTGGCGTGGCGGTCGCTGGCGGTCGCGTTGAGCGAGGCGAGTTGGTTCACCGCCCGCTCGACGATCCCCTTCGCCTCGGCCAGCCCGGTGCCGGCGGTCGTGCGCTGGTGCTTGATGAGCCAAATCTTCTGCGCCGCGAACCCCACGGACGTGTGCGCGCACATTAGCGCGAGGAACAGGAACCCGCCCTCGATGTCGTTCTGAACGTTCTGATACACGCCGTCCCAACTGACGCGCGACGTCTGGTCCGGTCGGACGTGCATGGAGATCGCGGCCTCGGCCGGCTCTTCCGACGGGTTCAGGATCGCTTGCACTTTCGACGCGACCTCTTGCGGTGCAGCGGCGAACACGGCCGTCAGGTCGTTCAGCAGGCCGTGGGCCTGCGTCACGCGGTCCACGACCCCGCGCAGGACCGCCCAGCCCCAGGCGTCGTCGGTCGCGCCGATCACCGCGTCGCGCAACTCGACCGCGACCGGCGGCATCCGCCCCGTGCGCCACAGCGCGACCACGGCGCGGGCCGCGTAAGTCGGGTTCGGTTCGCGGAGCAGGGCCGTCAGTTCCGCGGTAACCACGTCCGCGACGGGCTTCAGATAGCGGAAGTGCGGCAGCGCGAGCAGCACCGTCTTCTCGTCGCGGCACGTTAGCGCCGCGACCAGCGCGGGCCACACGGCCGGCATCTGATCGGGGAAGCAGCGGAGCAGTTCGGCGGCGCGGGCACGCACTTCGGGCCGCGGCGCGGCGAGCCGGTCGGCCAGAAGGCGGGCGTGCTTCGCGCGCGCCTGGGTCGGTGCGTCGCGCCACGCCGGCTGTTGGAGCAGCAGGTCCGGCGTGCGCGGGTCCACGCTCGTGTCATCTACGAGGGCCGGGGCCGCGTCCGGGTTCACTTCCGCGAGCACTTCGGCGAGCGCGGCAAACGCATCAGGCGAGAAGCCGTGGCCGCGGCGCATCCGGTCGAGCGCGCGGGTACTCGCCCCGGCCGGCAGCGGCGCGCCGGGCGCGAGGGCCGCGGCAGCGGAGGCGAGATATCGCGCCGTCTCCGGCTGCTTCACCATCAGGTCGAGCAGATCGGGCAGCGCGGAGCACGCGGCCGCGCCGATGGCGCGGAGCACCCCGCCGGCCGCGTTGAGCAGTTCAGGTGAGGCCGCACCGCGGTCGGCGGCCCGCGCCAGTATCACGCCGTGCGCGTGGTGGTGCGCCAGCGGCAGCACGGCGGGGCGCGCCGCGGCCTCGTTGAACACCTGCGCCCGCGTGTGGGCCGGGATGCCGCTGTCGCCCAGCGCGGGCAGCAGCACGGCCCAGCCGCGCGAGCCGAGCGCGGCCAGCCGCTTCAACAGCGCCTTGAACTCATCCGGGTCGTCGTTGCCCAGGCGCACCAGCAGCGCGCGCACGAGCGGCGCGAGGGTCGGCTTCCGGCCCAGGTGTTCGGTCAGCACCTCGATCAGGAACACGAGCAGCGGCCGGTCCCCTTCGAGTCGCGGCCCCTGCGGGTCGATGCTCGCGAGCCAGTCGCGGTTGACGCGCCAGGTGAGCCGCCACAGCGCGCCGCCGGCGGCGTGGCCGGTGTCGGGGCTGCTCAGCCGCGCGCGCACGGCGAGTATTGCCCCGGATAGGTCTTGTTCGGTGTCGCGCGCGGCGTCGGCCAGTCCCATGAGGAGCGCGGGTTCGGGCGACCCGGCGGCGTGACTCAGCAGGTCGAGCCACACGCGCGGCCCGTCGGCCCCGCGCACGGCGGCGGCCCCGGCC
>SXHE01000539.1 GCA_005773755.1 Planctomycetia bacterium | reverse complement strand
GTGGACTTGCCCGCGCCGTTCTCGCCCACAACGGCGAGCACTTCGCCCGGCGCGAGGGTGAGCGAAACGCCGTCGAGCGCGAGGACGCCGGGGAACTGCTTGCGCGCGGCGGAGACTTCGAGGCGCGGTGTGGGCATGGGAGAGCCGTGTCGCGTGCGATTCGTGGAGAGATTGCGAAGGTACGTTGTACGTTCGGACGCGCCGGCGGGAACTCACACGCGCTTCGCAACGTCCACGAGCGCGCGGAGTGACGGCGGGCGGAACCGCTGCTTGTGCCACACAGCGCACAGCGTGCGGGTCGGCGCCGGCTTGCCCAGCGGCCGGTACACGCACTGCTTCGCGGTGTCCGCGGTTGCGGCCATTTCGGGTACCACCGAGATGCCTTGACCCGCGGCGACCATCGCCAGCAGCGTGACGATCTGTTCGCCGCGACACACCACGCGCGGCTCCAGGCCCCCGCGGTGGCACAGGCTGAGCACCTGATCGCCGAAGCAGTGCATGTCGTCGAGCAGGATGAACGGTTCGTCCACGACATCGCCCAACCGCACCTCGGTCTTCGCGGCGAGCCGGTGCTTGGGCGGCAGCGCCATCACAAGCGGTTCGGTGAACAGCTTCTCCGCGTGCAGGCGGTCGTCGCGCACGGGCAGCGCCATCAGCGCGACATCGAGTTCGCCGGCCAGCAGGTCCGCGAGTAATCGCTCGGTCAGGTCTTCCTTCAACTGAAGCTGAACGGTGGGGTGATCCTTGCGGAACCGAGTGACGGTGCCCGGCAGCAGGAACGGCGCGATAGTGGGAATCGCCCCGACGCGCAGCGAGCCGCCTTCGGCGGAATCGCGGACCGAGCGTTCGGCTTCCTTCACGGCGGCGAGGATGCCCTGCGCGTGGCCGAGCAGTTCCTGCCCGGCGTCGGTCAGTACGACCTTGCGGCCGAGGCGGTCGAACAGTCTGCGGCCGACGCCGTGCGGCTTGCCTTCGAGCCGCAGGATCTGCTCGCTGAGGGTCGGCTGGGTGACACCCTCGCGCTCTGCGGCGCGGGTGAAGCTGCCCGTTTCGGCCACCGCGACGAAGTACCGGAGCTGGTGAAGTTCCATAGTCCGTTCCGATGGTGTTCACGATTCGGATTGCCTGAGCCAATTCTACAGCCGAGCGCGCTACCGGTAACGCCTAAACTGGTTGATAGGCTCCAGCATCAGGGGGCTGACGCCCCCCGCGCGCCTAGAATTGCACCATGACCACCTCACCCGTGCGAACCCTCCTCTTCGCTCTTGTCGCGCTTCACGGCGGGCCGGTCGCGGCGCAACCGCAGCAGGACCGGCGGTCGCGGGACGAACCAGAGATCGTCGTCGAGGGCGGTGGGCGGGTCGGGTCGTGCGACGTGCTGCGGTTCGCGCCGGACGGCAACTTCCTGTTCGCCGGCGGCGACGACAAGGTGGTGCGCGTGTGGCCGCACTCCGCGAGCGGCCTCGACACCGAGAAGATGCAGACGCTCCGCTGGCGGGCGTGGCGCGAGCAGCGCGGCGGGATCAAGTGCCTCGCGATCTCCGCGGACGGCAAGCGGGTTGCCGTCGGCGGCTACGGCATGAAGCGCAGTTCCGTCGCGATCCTCGACCGCGCCAGCGGCGACACGCTCGCGCTGTCGTGGCCAGTGCCGCACGCGGGCGAGGCCAATTCTGGCGAGGTCACCGCGGTCGCCTTCGATGCCGACAGCCGCATCGGGTTCGGCACCGCCGACGGCGCGCTCTGGCTGTGGAACCCGGTCAAGCTGAAGCAACCGGACGCGGACGGCCGCGTGTCGCAACCGCCGGTTCGCGTTGGCAAGTTCGACCCGCTGCGTCACAAGGACGGTACGCGCGGCTTCAACTTCCCGCGGCTCGTTTTCTTCCGTGACAAGGATACCCTCGTTGGCGTCGCGCAGAGCGGGCAGGTGGCGGCGTGCGACCTGACGGGCAAGGCGGCCGACGCGCCGACCAAGCCGCCGCCGGTGACGGAGTTGTTCCACCTGAGCGACAAGGAGGGCGAGGTGACCGGCGTGTACCGCGCGGAGCTGATCGATGGCGGCAAGTGGATCGCGTTTGCCACCACCGGCCGTGACGTGATCCTGCGCAGCACGGACGGCGCGAAGACTGTGCGGCTGACTCTGGGCGAGAACCAGTTCCCGCGCAGCATCGCCTGGCACCCGAAGACGCGCGAACTGGCGGTCGGTGTCGGCACCGCGCTCGACACCGGCAAAGGGCCACGGTTCTTTTCCGAAGGTGAAGAAGAGCTGTGGTTCTACCCGGACCCGACGAATCCGAACGCCGCTCCGAAGCCGAGCGTCGTCGGCTACTACGGCCGCGCCGAAGCGCTGGCATACCATCCCTCGCTGCCGCAACTCGCGGTCGCCGGCGGCAACGCGGACCAGATTTACCTGCAATCGCGGACCGACGGCAGCACCCTCACGAACACGTTCGGGGCCGGGCGACGGCCGACCGCGGTGAGCATCAGTGCGAACGGTAAGATCGTCGGCGTGCAGGTGGCGCGCGATCCGAAGTCGCTGGACCCGAACGCCCGCGGCGCGGGCCAGTGGACGCGGTTCGACCTGTCGCGCGTGAAGGCGACGCAGGACGATTCGCAACCGTGGGTGAAGCCGCTCGCCAGTGCCGACGGCTGGAGTATCGAACCGACCGCGGACCGGTTCGTGTGGAACGCGAAGCGCGCGCGCGACGGGCTGACCCTGCGCCTCGCCACGGACCGCCTCCGCGACCTGGCCCCGACGTGCTTCACCTTCCTGCCCGCGAAGGGCGACACGCCGACGCGCGTGATCGTCGGCCACTACTACGGCTGCACGCTGTTCGAGCTGGTCCCGACGCGCGCGGCGAAGGGCGTGCTTCAAGGCACGAAGGTGTTCACCGGGCACGCGGGCGAGGTGACTTCCGTCGTCGCGAGCGCCGATCAGACGTGGTTCGTCACCGGCGGCAGCGACCACACGGTCGCGGCGTGGTCGCTCGCGGACTGGAAGGCTGAGCCGGGCCTCGGCGCGTCGTTCGTGGAGAAGGGCGGCGTACCGGTGGTGGTCGCGGTGGACGCCGGTTCGCCCGCGTGGGAAGCCGGTCTGCGCCCCGGCGACGCGCTCGACCTGCTCGCTGTTGGCGCGCGGGCCGTGTACGAACGGCGCGCGGGCAAGGACAAGAAGGGCACCACCGACGAAGCACTCGTGGCGCTCAAGATGCCGGCGGCGCGCGTCGAACTCTACTTCGGAGTTGTCGCGAACGGGGTCGCACCGCGCCGCGAGGCGCTCACCACGGTGCGCCAGCGGCCGCTGTGGAAGTGGTTCCCGGCGTTCGACAAGGACCACAGGCTGAACGACTGGGTCGTGTGGATGTGGCACGGCTCGTACTACCACACGAAGACGGCCAACGGCGACCGGCTCGCGGGCTGGCACGTCAACGCCCCAGCCCCCGGCGACCGGCCGCGGTTCTATCAGCTCCAGCAGTTCGAGAAACAGTTCCATCAACCGGAGGTGATCGAGAAGCTGATTCAGACCCGCGACCTGAGCGCGGCGCTGGTGAAGGCGCGCGGCGAGAACCCCGTTCAGGAGCCGTTCACCAAGTACGAGCCGGCCCCGGTGCGGCTCGCGCTCGACCGCTCCGACGTGCCGGCGACCGGCCTCGCGACCACGATCACCGTCCGGCCGCGCGGCAATAACCCGGACCTGCTGCCGGAGCGCGTCGAACTGTGGCTGAACGATCACCTGCTCGAAACGTGGCCCAAGCCGGGCGCGCGGCTCGACCCGAAGAAGGTGTTCGAAGTCCCCGTCAGGATCGCGGCCGACAAGTTCCGCGCGGGCGAGAACCAACTGACCGTGCTGGCGTTCAACGCGGGCGGTGGGCGGGCCGAAGATTCGCAACTCGTGCGCAACCCGCGCGCACCGGCCGACGCGACGCTGCTCGCGCTGCTCGCGGGGGTCAACGACTATTCCGACACGCGGAAGAACGTGCCCGGCGCGCGCAAGTTCGGCGACCTGACCAGCGCGAAGGCGGACGCCTCCGCGCTGCGCGACCAACTCCTCACCTTCAAGGGGCCGAAACTGCGGTTCGCCGACGCCGACCTCGCGGTGCGACTTGATGCCGACGCCGTGCGCATGAAGCTGACCGAGAGCCTGGACGCAATCGCGAAGCGCGCGAGGCCCGACGATCTGCTCGTCGTGTTCTTCGCGGGGCACGGCGACCTGCTGATGCCGAAGGACGGCCCTATTCCAACAGACGGCCGCGCGGTGCTGACCGGCGAGGGCGCGTTCTTCTTCTGCTGCCCGGACTACTCGCCCGCGAACCCGGCCGCGACCGCGCTCTCGGTGGACGAGCTGTTCGCCGCGCTCGCACGGATCAACTGCCGGAAGGTGGTACTGATCGACGCCTGCCACTCCGGGCGCGCGACCGCACCGAACGTCCTGCGCCGGTGCGTACCCAACGGCCAGGGGTCGGTCGTCATCGCGGCGTGCGACCAGAGCGAGCTGTCCTACGAAGACCCGAAGTTCGGGCACGGGCTGTTCACATACGCGGTGCTCGACGCGCTGGACAAGACCCGCGGCTACCGCAAGGCCGACTACAATTCCGACGGCGCGCTCTCGGCGGAGGAGCTGTACGAGTACGTCGCGGGGCGCGTACCGGTGCTGATGCGACAGATCGGCAAGACGACCGAAACCCAGTCGCCGATTTGCTTCCCGCGCCAACTGCCGAAGACGCCATTGTTGAAGAAGTGATCGGAGTCGCCATGCCGCGTGTCGTGATCGCGTTCACCCTACTGTTCATGCCCGCAACCGCGTTCGGTGCCGAGCCGCCGGCGCACCGCGTCAGTGGCGACCTCGCGATCCGGGCGCGCGACATCCTCCAGCGACGCTGCGCCGGGTGCCACACCGGGAGCGCGGACGCCGGCTTCAGCAAGTTGAAGCTGCTCGACCACAAGGCACTCACCGCGAAGGGCCGACCGGTTCCCGCGCCCGCTCAGCTCCTCGAACTGGTCAAGGACGGCTCGATGCCGCCCGCCAACCGCGCCGCACCCACCGCGGCCGAGGTCGCGGCGCTGGAGGCGTGGGTGAAGGCCGGCGCGCCGGAGTTCCCGCTCGCGTTCGATGAGCGCTATGTGCTGCGCCACGTCGCGGACGACCTGGAACGCGGCGTCGGGCAGAACAAGCTGCGCTACGCCGGCGAGTACCTGCGGTACGTGTCGTTCGCGCACCTGATCCGCGACGGCGAACCGCTGCCCGACCTCGGCACGCTCGAAGCGCGCCTCAACGCGGCCGTCTCGACCGCGACCTCGCGCCCGGAAAAGCTCGTTGCCGTTGATCCCGCGGGCGTCGTGTTCCGCATCGACCTGACCCGCCTCGGCTGGTCGACCGCGGACCTGTTCGACCGCATGAAGGACGGGAAGCGTGACGGCCTGCACAGCGGGGCGATGGGGCCGTTCGACCTGCTGCTGCTGGAGTACCCACGTGCGGACCTGATCGCCCCCGACGATCCCTTCGCCAAGAGTTTTGAGAAGTTCCTCGCGCCCAAGAACCAGGTGCGCCCGGTGCCGTTCGTGCGCGGCGACTGGCTGACGAACGCGCTCCTGAGTGGTAAGGAACTGACGCCGCTCGCGGCCGACATGAAGAGCCTCGTCGCGCTGCAAACGGCGTTCTCGCGCGGTACGCCCGCGCCAGAGGGTCACGTCGCGAAGCCGTTCGCCGGGGCGAAGCCGTTCGCCGGGCCGGTGCCGACGCTCGCGGCCGTGTACGCCGGCGACGTGTCGCCCGACCCGGCCCCGTTCGCGCTGTCGGTCGAGATCGTCGTGGACGGCAAGCCGGTTGCGAGCGTCAAGGACGACGTGCCGTACAAGCTGCGCGTCTCGTCCGACCGCGCCGTGCGGTTCGTGCTGTTGAAGGTGCTGGACGACGGGCAACTGCGGCTCCAGGTGGTCGAGGGTGGCGACGCGATTCGCTCGAAGGAGCCACGCGAGCTGACACCCGGCGGCGACGGGTTCGTGACCGGCCCGGAGACGTTGGGGTTCGTGCTACTGGCGTGCGAGGACGAACTGCCCGCCCCGCAAATCCTCCGCAGCCGCCACGCGGACAAGCACATCTGGCGGTTCCTGCTAGAACCGACCCCGAAGTACCCGTTCGACGCGAACAAGGTTGTGCGGAAGGTGGTGCCGGTTTCGGTCGGGAAGTGACACGCGGCGAGTGCGGCGATACAATCACTCCTGCCTGCCGCCTATTCGCTCCCGCACGCGAGCACCTTCCGATGCCGTCCGACTCGATCGCCGGGTTCCTCGACCGCGCTCAGGCCAGCCGCGTGCTGTTCCCCGAACAGGTGGAGCAGTTGATCCGGCAGCCGGACATCCCTCAGTCCGACCTCACCTCGCTCTGCTCGTACCTGCTCGTGCGGGGCGTTCTCACCCAATTCCAGGCCGATGCGATCCGCGACGGCCGCGCCCACGACCTGAGCTTCGGCGGGTACCCGGTGATCGACTCGATCGGGCCGTTCCCCGGCGGCACCGCGTACCGCGCGCTGCACCCGGCGCTGCGCACCTCGCTCGTGCTGCGCCGCTACGACGCCGGCGCGTTCGGTCCGGCCGACAGCGCGGACGCGGTCGCCCAGCGCGCGCGGAGCTTCGGCACGCTCCAGCACCCGAACATCCTCCCGCTGCTCGACGCGGGGGTGTATCAGGGGCAGGCGTATGCCGTGCTCGACCAACCGGCGGACGCGGCCGACCTCGGCGCGCTGTTGAAGGAAGTGGGCGGGGCGATGCCCGCGTTCCTCGCGGCCGAATACGGCTGGTCGATTGCGTCGGCCCTGCGCACCATCCACGAGCGCGGCGGCTGGCACGGCGACGTGCGCCCGGAGAACCTGCTCGTCGGACCGGTCACGGTGAAGACGAAGGACGACGGCACCACGCGCCGCCGGCCCGCGCCGAACGCGACCGTGAAGCTGACCGAGACCGGACTTGTGCCGGTGCGCCCGTCGGCGAGCGCGAACCCGCCCGCTCTTGAGGCGCTGCCGTACCTGCCTCCGGAGCGCGTCGACGGCAACACCTATGATCCACGCGGCGACATCTACGGCTTGGGGGCCGTGCTCTATATGCTGCTCGCCGGGCGTCCGCCGTTCGTCGCGGACAGCGCCGACGACTTGCTGCGGAAGGTGCGCTCGTCGGAGCCGGCGGCGCTCGCGGCCCTGCGCCCGACCGAGCCGCCGGAGCTGATCGCAACCGTCACGAAGATGCTCGCGAAGCGGCCCGAAGACCGGCCCCAGACGGCCGCGGAGGTGTGCGCGGCGCTGGCCCCGCACTGCCGACCGGGGACGATTCCCCTCGCGCAGGCCGCCAGTGCGATTCCGACCGCGGTGCCCGTGTCGCTCGTCCCCCACGCGGTGCCCGTTGCCAGCGCGGTGCCACACGCGCAGGCCGCTGAGGAGCTGGGCTACGACTATCTGGTCGGTCCCGAT
>SXHE01000538.1 GCA_005773755.1 Planctomycetia bacterium | reverse complement strand
TTTAGTCGAAGGTCGTAAAGTCGACGGCCGGAATGTCGTCTGTCTTCGACTTTCCGACCTTCGACGGGCTAAGAAGGTTCGACCCGGAACAGGACGGTGCCGTACTCGACGAAGTCGCCGCTCTTGACGCACACCTCGGCGACGGTGCCGGTGCACTCGGCGGGCACGGCGTTGTACAGCTTCATGGCCTCGATCTGGCACACGACGGTCTTGGGCGAGACCTTCGCGCCGACCGTGACGAACTCCGGCTTCTTCGGGTCCGGGCGCGTGTAGAACGTGCCGACCATCGGGGACTTGATCTCGACGTAGTTCTTGGCGGGCGCGGCCGGTGGCGACGTCGCGGTCGGCGCTGGCGAGCCGGAAGCGTGAGCGACGGGCTGGGGAGCCGGCGACGAGCCTGAAGCGTAAGCGACGGGCGCGGGCGCGGGGTAATACACCGGGGCCGTCGAACCCTTGCGGAGCCGGATGCGCTGATCGCCTTCCTTGAGATCGACCTCGCTCAGCTCGTGTTCGGACATGAGATTCAGGAGGTACTCGACCGTCCTGACATCGAACGGCCGGGGCGCATCCCGTTTGTCGTCGGCCACCGCGAGACCCCCAATACGAAACCCCCGTATCACCGGGGGGAATGAAGAACGGGTAGTCTACGCGAAACCGCGCCACCGCCAAGCGGGGCGCGGCTCGCGTTCTCGCGGGTGTTAGCTGAACGCCAGCGTGCCCGGTTCGCGCGGGAGCGTGCTGAGCAACTTGTAGCCCTCTTTGGTGACGAGCACATCGTCCTCGATGCGGATCCCGCCCCAGCCGGGGATGTACAGGCCCGGTTCGATGGTGATGACCATGCCGGCTTCGAGCACGTCCTCGGAGTTGGACCGCACCCGCGGCGCTTCGTGAACTTCCAGCCCGATGCCGTGGCCCAACCCGTGTGTGAAGTAGTCCGCGAGGTTCTCGCCGTCGTGCTTGTCGCTCTTGAGCTTGGCGATGCTGAACACCTTGCGGGCGGCGGCGTCCACGTCCTTCGCCTTCGCGCCGGGCCGGATCGCACTCAGGGCCGCGTTC
Source organism: Planctomycetia bacterium (assembly GCA_005773755.1). Classification (GTDB taxonomy): domain Bacteria; phylum Planctomycetota; class Planctomycetia; order Gemmatales; family Gemmataceae; genus Gemmata. The sequence continues at coordinate 8,786 of SXHE01000538.1, read as the reverse complement.
TGCGCCATCAGCACGATCCCGTAGAGCTCTTCGAAGTCGTACCCGACCCGCTCCTGCTTGTTGCGCCGGCTCGGTGCGGTCCCGAACGGGCTGCGGAGCGTGCGGGTCAGGTCCGCCTTGTAGATCATGTCCGCGCCCCAATCGACCAACAGCTTGCTGCCGTCGCCCAGTTGCCGGTCGGTCGGTGGGGCGTGGGGCAGCGCGCCACGGTCGCCGACGGCCGCGATGGTCTGGAACGGCGTGCCCCGCGCGCCGGCCCGGCGCACGTACTTCTCGATCGCGTCCACCATGTCCTTTTCGGTGTCCGCTTCGCGGATCGTGGTGACGAACATGCGGAACGCGCGCTCGGCCACCCGCACCGCCGCGCGGATGCTCTCCACCTCGCCGGGGTCCTTGACGACCCGCTGCGCCTCGACCAGCCCCTCGAGCGGAACGAACGTCACCTTCGGAGCAAGTTGCTTGAGCGCCTCCAGGTCGCCCACCGTGATCCGATTGGCCTCGACTGCCACCGACTTGGCACCGGACTTGTTCAGCACTTCCGCCGCCGCTTCGATCGTCGTTTTGGAGTGCGGGCGGATCACCGCGTCCAGGTCCGGGCACTCCTCCTTGACCTGCTCCTCAAATCGCGTGTCGCTAATCAGGGTTTCGTTCTTGGGCAGCACCGCAAAGTAGCTGCTGTCGCCGGTGAACCCGGTCAGGTAGGTCACGTTGACCGGTGCGGTGACGAGGAGCCCGTCGAGGTCACGAGTTTTCAACGCCTGGGCGAGAATGGTCCGGCGCTCAAGTGGGTAGTTCATACGTCTGACTGTGAGTTGGAGAGGCGTGTCGGGTCCGGCGGCAAGGAGCCGGACAACACTGTAAACCCGCGGCCGAGGAACAACTAGAGGGTTGGTCACAGTAAGTATCGCGTGTGCGACGAGAATTCAATCAGGAACCGAATTATTTGTCGGTTCTCGTGTCCCGGGGAAACCGGTGGAACCTATTCTCACGGTTGTGGGTCGCGGACCGCGGTACGGTCCGTTTCTGGCGCGAGGAGCGTGATGGTGCCCGAACCGCATACGAACGACCCGGCCCTGGCGGACCGGGTCTGGGCCGGATACCACCCCCGCGCCGCCGCGCCCGCGCTGGCGCTGGCCGCGGTCGCGTCGCTCGTCGTATGGACCGGGCGCTGGTATCTGGACGACCTCTCCGAACTCGCGGACCGGCTCGGCGCGCTCGCCGTGTTCGCGCTGGCGTGGTGCATCTGGCCGGCGCTGATCACGGTGTACCTGTACCGCGCGGTCACGTACTCGTACCGCTTGACCGATCGCGCGCTGCTGGTCGACTTCGGGTTCTGGCACCGGCCCGTGCCGCCCGTGTGGTTGACCGAAGTTCGGTCGGTCGTCGCGCGGTGCGGGTGGCTCGGCGTCGGCTGGGTGGAAGTGCGGACCGCGACCCGCGCCGTGCGGCTCGTCGGGGTGCGCCGCCCCGACGAGTTGGCCGTGCGCTTTCGCGCGGCCAGCTCGGGCACGGGGCCACAGCGCGAACCAATACACTAACGGCTGTTCGCCGCGCCACCACTCAACACCCGGCCCGACATGCCACGTCTCCCGTACATCTTCGGCGGCCTGTTCGTGTTCTTCACGCTCGCCGGTGTGGGCGGCTGGCTGCTCATGCGCCCTTCGACCCCGAAGCCGCCGCCGGAAGTGGTGTACCGACCGGGCGACCCCAACATCCCCGGCGGCGCGCCGAACCCGGACGCCCCGCCCGTGCCCGGCGACGCGGGCAAACTGGTCGTGCTAGTCGTGTTCGACCAGATGCGCGGCGACTACATGACCCGCTGGGCCGACCAGTACGGCGCGGACGGGTTCGCGCGCATGAAGAAGGACGGCGTCTGGTTCAGCGAGTGCCACATCCCCTACGCATGCACCTCGACCGGGCCGGGGCACGCCTCGCTCGTCACCGGCGCGCCGCCCAGCGCGACCGGCATCATCGAGAACGTGTGGTACGACCGCGCGACCAAGAAGCACATGTACTGCTGCGAGCCGAAGCGGTTCTACGACTTGGTGCCGCCGGTGCCGGAGAAGCTCGGCAAGCCCGGCCGCGGGGCCGCCAACGGGTTCTCGCCGGAGCGCCTGCTTGCCCCCACCGTCGGCGACTCGCTACTCGACGCGAGCAAGGGAAAAGGCCGCGTGTTCTCGCTCTCGATCAAAGACCGCACCGCGGTGCTCATGGGCGGGCAGAAGTCGACCGGGGTGTACTGCTTCGACACCCGCGACGGCAACTTCCACACCGGCGCGTTCTACAACCGCGACGCGGTTCACGACTGGGTCGCGGACCTGAACGCCGGGCCGAAGGGCGGCACCCGACTCGCCGACTCGTGGTTCAACGAGAAGTGGGACAAGCTGCGGCCCGACCTCGACTACGCCAAGTTCAGCGGCCCGGACGACGTGGGGGCCGAAGCGCCCGGCATCAACGGCCAGGGGCGCACGTTCCCCAAGCCGTTCAAGGGGAAGCTCGACGCGCCCGCGAAGCCGTACTACGCGGCCCTCGAAGCGTCGCCAGCCGGTAACGATCTGCTGTTCGCGCTCGTCAAGAAGTGCGTGAGCGCGGAGAAGCTCGGGCGCGGCGAGGCGTCCGACCTGCTGCTCGTCAGCTTCTCGTCCAACGACCTGATCGGCCACCTGTACGGCCCGGATTCGCAGGAGATGATGGACGTGACGCTCCGCGCCGACAAGCTCGTCGGCGAACTGCTCAAGTTCCTCGACGCGGAAGTGGGCAAGGACCGGTACACGCTGGTCGTGACCGCCGACCACGGCGTGTGCCCGCTGCCGGAACTGCAATCGAGCAAGGACAAGTACCCGGCCGCGAAGCGCACCCCGCTGATCGATCTGGGCCTGGGGTTGTTTGAGGCGCTCGACACCATGTACGGGAACCCCAAGAACGAGACGATCTGGTTCGAGGCGTTCGACGACGACGTGTGGCCGTGGCTGCACCTGAACCACAAGGCCATCGAGGCGCGCAAGCTGAAGGTGGAAGACGTGGCGGTTGCCGCGCGCGACTGGCTCGCGGGCCGCGGGTTCATCGAGACCGCGTTTACCCGCAAGGAACTCGAAGACAAGAACGGGCCGGACAAGCCGTTCAAACTGGCGGCGCAGTTGGCGTACCACCCGGAGCGCAGCGGCGACGTGATCGTGGTCCCGAAGGCCGGCGTGCTGGTGACGCAGTACGCCGGCGGCACGAGCCACGGCAGCCCGCACCCCTACGACACACACATCCCGTTCCTGGCCTACGGGGCCGGCGTGCCGGCGCTGGGCAAGCGCGGCGAGAAGGTGTCGTCGCTGTCCGTCGCGCCGGCGCTGGCCCGCGCGCTGGGCGTGCCCGCCCCGGCGAAAGCCGCCGTGCTCGCGCCCGAGGCGCTCCCGGTCAAGAAGTGAGCCGAGCGGCTACACCCGCAACAGGCCCTTCTTCACACCGATGAGGGCCATCAGCGCCTGAGCGAACGCGGGCAGGTCGTCCGGGCCGCGGCCGGTCAGCAGCGGGCCGTCGGTGACCGTCGCCTCGTCGGAGTAGACCGCGCCGGCCCCGCGCACGTCGTCGCGGATGCCCGGCGCACAGGTCACGCGGCGGCCATCCAGCGCGCCGGCGCTAATCAGCAGTTGCGCCCCGTGCCCGATGGCCGCGACCTTCTTCCCGTCGTCGACGAACGTGCGGGCCACGTCCACCGCTTCCTCGCGCAATCGCAACCGCTCGGCCGCGGGGCCGTCGGGAATCAGCAGCAGGTCGAACTCGTCGGGGTTGACCCCGTGAATGGCCGTGTCCGGCTCAACCACATAGCCGTGCTGCCCGGTGATCGCGTGCAGGAACGGGCTGGCGACCGTTACATCCACGTCCTCCTCCCGCAATCGGTACCACGGGAGGAACAGCGTCAAATCCTCGAACCCATCGGCCGCCAGAAAGAGGGCTTTCATGCGCTCCGCCTCGGAGATGATTGCGGTGGGTGATTTCTTCGGTGATGGTAGCTTGAGCGACGCAGAAGTGGAAGGGCGAGTCGGTTAGCGTTCGTCCCGAAGGGACGACACGCCCTCTGCCCTCCCACAGGTCGGAATTGACCAGACGACGAACTCTGCGTATTGTCCCGCCGCGTTCGGGTCGAATGGCACCGGGGACGGGAACGGATGCGCGTGCGCAGTTGGGTGATCCGCGGGCTGATACTCGCCGGGGTCGCGGCTCTCGCCGCCCTCGCGTGGTACGCCCATTCGTGGATCAGCCCGGAGCGCGTGCGCGAACAGGTCGTCGCCACCCTGTCCGATCAGTTCGAGGGCGTGGACGTTCACGTCGGCTCGGCGCGGATGCGCATTCTGGGCGGCATCGCGGTCACCGATCTGAAGCTCACGCGGCGCGGCGCGGCCGAACCGTTCGTCATTGTCCCCAGTGCGATCCTGTACCACGACAAGGAGCAGCTCAACCACGGGCGGCTCGTGATTCGCAAGGTGGAGATGGACGGCCCGACGCTCCGCCTGGAGCGCTCGGCGGAGGGGAAGTGGAACGTCACGGAGGTGTCCAAGCCCGGCCCCGCGGACAAGCCGGTGCCCACATTTGTCATCAAGAACGGGACCGTGATCGTCGTCGATCGCACGCCCGGCGCGCTGCCGCCGGCTACCTTCACCGACGTGCAGTGTACGCTCCTGAACGACCCGCTCTCCACGCTGACCGTCCAGGCCACCGCGAGCGCGAAGGGGTACGGTCCGCTCACCGTGCGCGGCCGGCTGAACCGCGTGAACGGCAACCTGTCGCTGTCAGTCGATCTGGCGCAGATCGCCCTGGGCGAAGCGGTCGTGCCGGTGGCGAAGCGGTTCGCCCCGGAACTGGCCCCGCACCTCGCCAAGATCGCGGCAACTGCCAGTGTGAAAGCCGAACTGATCTACACCCCGGAAGCGACCCCGCAGTGGCGGCACAAGGTCCGGTTCGAGGTCAAGGACGCCCGGTTCGAGCACCCGGAGCTGCCGTGGCCCGTCGAGAAGATCACGGCCGCCGTATCGAGCGAGGACGGCCACATCAAGGTGGAGGACGCGACCGCCGAGATCGGCCGGGCGAAGGTGCGGCTCTCGCTGGAGACCCGCGCGGACGTTACACCTGTGGCGAACTCCGGCCCCGCGAGCGACCCGCTCCGCCGGATCGAGGACAACCTCAAGAAACTGGACATCTCCGCCGCCGGGGTCGCGCTCGACGACGCGCTCTTCGAGCGCCTGCCCGACAAGGTGAAGGCGGCCCGCAAGACGTTCGCGCCGACCGGGCAGGTCGATCTGGGCTACCGGTTCACGCGCGAGGGGGCCGGGTGGCGGCGTGAGCTGGAGGTGCGGCCGAAGCAGTCGGCGATGGTGTACGAGAAGTTCCGCTACCCGATCTCGGATATCCGCGGGCTGGTGAAGCGGACCGTCACGCACGCCGGGGCCGAGAGCACCACGATCAACCTCGTGGGCACGGCCGCGGGCCAGCTCGTCACCATTGAGGGCCGAGTCGAGGGCGACGGCCCGGACCCGGCCGTGGCGCTGCGCATTACTGGGCAGAACGTGCCCATCGACGAGAGCCTGTTCGCCGCGTTCCCGGCCAAATACGCGGCCACCGTGCGCGAGCTACGCGCCGCCGGTCGCCTCGACTTCGTCGCCAAGATCACCCAGCCGGGCGGCGTCAACCTGAGCACGAACGAGTTCATCATCGACCTGAAAGAGGGGAAGCTGAACTACACCGCGTTCCCGTACGCGCTGGAAAAGGTGAAGGGCCGGTTGGTGATCCGCTCCACTTCGACCGACGCGACCCGTCCGGTGCGGCCCGGTGAGCCGGTGCGCCCGCTCCCGGACCGCGACGAACTCGTGTTCGACAGCTTTACCGGGGTTCACGCCGGCGCGCCGCTGTGGATGCACGGTGCGCGACGGCCGCACGCCAACGGCCGCGACCGCAAGATCGTGCTCCACGTCGGTGGGAACAACCTGCCTCTGGACGCGGAACTGAAGACCGCGCTGGCGGTCGCGAAGGTGGACGACATCTGGACGACGCTCGCGCCCAAGGGGAACCTCACGTTTGCCGCCGACGTCGAGGTGTTGGAGCGCGTCGGCAGCGGGGTCCGCCCGGACCCGGACTTCGACCCGGCCAACGACATCCGGCTCACGTTCAGCTTTTCCGGCCCCACCATCACGCCGAAGTTCTTCGCCTACGAACTGACCGACGTGTCCGGCTGGCTGGAGTACAAGAACAACCGGCTGGACGTGGCGCACTTCGCGGCCCGGCACGGCGTGTCGCGGGTGAAGCTCGCCGCCGGCGACATCCGGTTCTACCCCGACGGCGCGGTGTGGGCCAATCTGGGCGGCATTGAGATGAAACCGCTGATCCCCGACGCGGCGCTCAAGAAGGCGCTGCCCGGCAAACTCGGCCCCGCACTCGAGGAACTTCAGCTCAAGGGCGGCGCGGAACTGTTCGTCAAACATTTGGTCGTGTCCGCGCCGCCTGAAGCGAAGGACCTACCTACCCCCCCGGCCCCGTTGTGTACTGGGACGCGGAACTGAAACTGTTCGGGGCGTCGCTCGATACGGGCGTGGCCTGGGAAGAGGTGTTCGGTTCAATCGCGTGCCGCGGGCGGTACGAGGGCACACACGTCGGAGCCATACGCGGGAACGTGTGGCTCGACCGCGCGGTGATCTCGCGGATGCCGGTCGCGGCGGCGCGGTGCGCGCTGAAGGCCGACGCGCAGCAACCCGACCCGGCCCGGCCCGGCCAGTTTCTGCCCACCACCTTGCAACTCCTCAACTTGAGCGGTGGCCTGTTCCGCGGCGAACTCGGCGGTCAGGCCCGCGTCGTTCTCACCGACCCCACGCGATACGAGGTGTGGCTGACGGTCACCGATGCACAGCTCGAAGAGGTCGCCCGGCACTACAAACTCGGCTCGGACGCTGACCTGAAGGGCATCGCGCAGGCCCAGTTACTCATTTATAACAAGCTCGACCCCAAGACCGGCAAGTTGTCGGTCGAGGGCACCGGCAAGATCGACGTGCCCAGCGGGCGCATGTACAACCTGCCGATCCTGCTGGAACTGGTGAAGGTGTTCAAGCTGCAAACGCCCGACAAGACCGCGTTCGAACAGGCGCACGCGGTGTTCCGCATTCAGGGCGACCGGATCAAGGTCGATCAACTCGACATGATCGGTAAGGCCGTGTGCGTGGGCGGATCGGGCGAACTCGATTTCGGCGGCGACTACGTGAAGTTCGAGTTCTACACGGTCTGGTCGCAGGTGCTCAAGAAGCTCCCGCCCGACACGCTGGCGGGCGACCTGACCGCGTTTCTGAGCACGAACCTGTTCACGATCAAGCTGGTACGCGAGAACGGCGAGCTCAAGTACAAGCCGGAGCCGGTGCCGCTCGTGACCGAACCGGCGAAGGCCGCGATCGACCGCATGAAGCGCCTCGGCGCGCGGGTGATCGGAAAGTGATTGGCGAACCCCGCCCGCGGGGCGGGGGTGACGACGACAACGGAGTACCGAGTGCTCGGCAGCACGCTGAACCGGATGATCTTCTGGGCTTTGGTGCGGGTGTTCCTGCTCTCGCTGGGCACCCTCACGGGCCTGTTCGTGATCGTCGGGCTGGTGCAGCAGGCGTCGCAGCACGGGCTGACGATCGCGCAGATCCTGCGCGCGATCCCGCTGTTCGTGCCCAGCACGCTGCCGCTCACGATCCCGGCGACGACCCTGTTCGCGTCGTGTGTCGTGTACGGTCGGCTCTCCCACGACAACGAGGTGGTCGCGCTGAAGGCCGCCGGCGTTCACCTGTTCTCGGTCGTCCGCCCCGCGCTCCTGCTGGGCGCGCTCACGACCGCACTCACGGCCGGGCTGTACCACACGACGATCCCGCGCACCCAGCAGATGTTCTACGCGCAGGTGCTCTCGGACCCCGAAGAGGTGCTGTACAACATGCTGCGCCGCGACCGGTGCCTGCGTCACCCCTCGCTCCCCTATGTGCTGTACGTGAAGGACGTGCAAGGGAAGCGCCTGATCGACGTGGTGCTCAAGCGCCGCGTGAAGGTGAAAGACCCGACGACCGGGGCCGAACTGTCGGTCGGGTACGATTACGTGGCCCGGATGCCGGAGGCCCAGTTGCGCGTGGACCTCGTCGCGGGAACCATGTCCATCGACCAGGACCGGTTCGTGGTCTACGAGAAGGGCACGACCGGAATCTCGCAGAACGCCGGGCCGATCGTCATGGACCTGCCGGACACGGTCAGCGGCAAGGACGCGCGGATGAAACTGAGCACGCTGACCTGGGACGAGATCCCGGCGCGCGCCGCCGCGGTCCGTGCCGAGCGTGATGACATTCTGGACAAGGCCGCGAAACTTCGCAAAGACATCGACTACCTGACCGACCCGGCCCGGCGCGAACTCGCACGGAGTGAGCTGAAGGCCATGCAGTACCAGATCGACACCAAGTCGCGCCAGACGCGCAACGTCGAGGCCGAGCGGTTCGCGCGCCCGGCGCTGGCGGTGAGCTGTCTGGTGTTCGCACTGATCGGGTGCCCGGTCGGGGTCTGGGCCAACCGCGCCGACTACCTGAGCACCTTCGTGATCTGCTTCATCCCGACACTGATCGTGTACTACCCGCTGCTGCTCGCCGGCTCGGACCAGGGAAAGAGCGGACGCATCCCCCTCGCCCTGGGCTGTTGGTTCGCCGACATCGTGATGGGCGGCATCGCCGTGCTGCTCACCTGGCGCTTGCTGCGACGCTAGAGGGCAGAGGGCAAGCGAGCGGCGCGGCGTCAGCCCG
>SXHE01000537.1 GCA_005773755.1 Planctomycetia bacterium | reverse complement strand
GGCCGCGCTGGAGGCGGCGCGGATGCGGTTCCGGCCGATCATCCTGACCAGTTTCGCGTTCATCCTGGGCGTTCTGCCGCTGGTGGTCGCGACCGGGGCCGGGGCCGCGAGTCGGCAGTCACTCGGCACCGCCGTGTGCGGCGGGATGCTGACCGCGACCGTGCTCGCGGTGTTCTTCGTGCCGGTGTTCTACGTCGCGATCCAGAGCCTGATCGAGGCCCAGCGCGGCCCACTGTACTGGATTCGGAGGGGTTTGGGCGCGATCGGACGAGGCCTGGTTCGCGGAGCGTAGCAGCCGCCTGCGGCTTCGCGGGACGAACTCGCGAAGCCGCAAGCGGCTTGAGGTTACTTCCGCGCGCTGACGCGCCTCATCAACTGCTGGAACTGGAGCAGCGTCTCGTCGGGGTGCGTTTTCGCTTCGGTCTCGCACCCCTTGCAGCACAGGAACACCGGCTGGCCCTTCACGTTCACCTTCAGGATCGGCCCCATCGTCCCCAGCGGACTGTCCTGATCGATGGCGCAGAACACTTGCGCCTCCGCCAGCTTGCGGTCTTCCGGCGACAGCTTCTCCATCTGCGCTCGAATCTTCACCTGATCGGCCGCGGTGATCGCCGGGAGCGGGCTGCTCGCGGGCATGTGGCCGCCCATCGAGGCCGTCTGAAACCCGCCGATGGTGAGCTGCCGGTCCAGTTCGAGCTTGAACTCGAACTTGATCGCCGCGGCCTTCTCGCCGTGTGTGTTCGGATCGAGCACGAGATCCCAGCGGAGCAGGTTGTTCGGCCGGTTCTCGCGCAGGTAGAGCGCGTCCTTGCTCAGGTCGGGCGTCGTCTTCAGCAGGCTCACCGCGACGCTGTCGTTCTCGGCGTAGGGGAGCCGGTCCCACACTTGCAACTTCACCTTCTCGGTCTTGTAGTTGTTCACCAGAATGCGGTAGTCGAAGCGCAGCAGTTGGTTGCCGCCGGAGGTGGAGCGCATCTTGTCGGTCATGGCGCGCTGCACCACGATCTGCGGATCGACGCCGAACCCGACCGTGAACGACTCGCCGGTCGCGACCAACGGCATCGCCATCTGGCCTACGAAGTCGGACCCGCGGTACATGGTCGCTTCGCCCGGCAGCAGCACGTGCTCGCTCTTGTTGACCATCTCGGCCATGCGGTAGACGTGCGGCGAGAGGATGGGCACCGTCTTGAAGTAGAAGTCGGGTTTCAGGTCGATCTTCGCGACCTCAAGAACCTGCGCGTCCGGGCGCGAGGCGACCGTGAGTGGGGTGGCGATCCGGTACGTCACGGTCGGGCCTTCGCGCGCGCTGAGCATACAGCCGCGCTTGACGGCCGCGTCCGGGTTGAACAGTTCCCACGACTGCTCGCGGGCCGCGGCCGTGTTCACCAGCCCGGCCCCGCTCGCGGCCTTCCGGTCGTTGAAGTCCTTTTGCGCCTTCGACCGCAGGGCCTTGATCTGGTCTTCGAGTTCCGCGATCGACGGCTGCGCGCCGGCCGGTACGCCCTTCGGCGTGACCGAGACGTGCAGCGCTTGCAGGTCCGGCGGCGCGGAGTTGAGCATCGGCTGCGCGGTCGAGAGCGCGAGCTTCACGTTGCCCCACTCTTCGCCCGTGTTCTGCACCACACCCGCGAGGTATTCGAGCGTGACCTGATCCTTGCCGCCCTTGTCGGCGCGGAGCTTGTACTGCGGGTTCCACGAGGCGTTGTCCACGAGGTAGTTGAGCTTGATTGTCCCGGCCGCGGCGTTCGCCTTGTCCACCACGATGACCGCGTCGTTTTCGTACCGGGCGATGCCGGACGCGAGGCCCGTGAGCCGGTGCTTCGTGAGTTCGGTCTGATCCAAATTGGTCGCGAGCTGCTGCTTGAGGTTCACGACCTCCTTCGCGGTCTCGATCCGCTGCTCGCGGATGTGCTTCGCGAGGTTGATCGCGGCCTCGGCGTTCAGCGCGCCCTTCTCGGTCGCCTGCACGGTCGTGACCGTGAGGAACCCTTCCATCTTGCCGAGCATTTTTACGTTCTCCTGGATCGCGCCCAGGTCGCCGTCGATCTTCTCGCGCGTCAGAACGAGCGCCTTCAGTTCGTCCATCGCCTTCTTCACGTCGGCGCGGGTGTCCTCGATGATGGGCCGGGTTCGGTAGCGCGTGGTCAGCACGCGAATCCCGTCCGCGCCTTCGGCGTACAGCGAGCTGCTGACCGCGGACGGCGGCAGCGGGGACACGACCAGTTCGACGCGCCCCGCGGGGCCGACCGCCTCGACCTCGCGCGTGACCAGCGCGCCGCTGGGGTACACGGTCACGGCCACGACCTTGCTCGGCGACACTTTCACCCCGGCCACCGGCGCGGCGGGCAGGTCTTTGGGTTGCTTGCCCGGCGGCTGGTTGGCCGGTGTGTGTTGTGATGCGAACACCAGCGCCGCGGCGAGACCGCCGAGCGCGAGCAGATGGAACGGGCGCTTCGTCATGGAAGAGGCTCCGAACGGTGAGAGAGGGACGCCGGCCGATGATACCCGGTCGCGGCGCGCAGCGGTATCTACCAGGAGAAGCGAGAGCGCCGTGCGACGGGCGACAAAAGATTTGCCACTAAACTACCGCCATGCTCGACGCCACCGTCCTCGACCGCATCGGGAACACGCCGCTGGTGCGGCTCGACCGCGTCGCGGCCGGGCTGCCGGTGCCGGTGTACGGCAAGTGCGAGTTCCTCAACCCCGGCGGCAGCATCAAGGACCGCATCGCGCTCGCCATCGTCAACGACGCCGAAGCACGTGGCGAACTGAAGCCGGGCACGACGCTGGTGGAGGCGACCGCGGGCAACACCGGCGTCGGTCTCGCGCTGGTCGCAGCGGTTCGCGGGTACAAGCTCGCGTGCGTGATGCCGGAGAAGATGTGCACCGACAAGCGGGCCGCGCTCGCGGCCCTCGGCGCGGAAGTGATTGTCACGGCGAACACCCCACCCTCGGACCCGCGCAACTTCCGGCGCGTGGCGGAGCGGCTCGCGACCGAACGCGGCTGGTTTCTCACCAATCAGTTCGCGAACCCGGCCAACCCGGATGTTCACGAACGGACCCCCGGCCCGGAGATTGTTGCGCAATGCGGTGCGCAACTTGGAGCGGCCGTGAAGCCCGGCTCTGCGGGCGACAGGCCGCGAGTGCCGACGGCAGCGGCCGTGAAGCCCGGCTCTGCGGGCGACAGGCCGCGAGTTCCGATTGGCGCATTCGTGTGCGGAGTCGGCACAGGGGGCACAATCACCGGCGTGGGCCGCGCGCTCAAGAACCGCACACCCGGCGTGCGGATCGTGCTCGCGGACCCGGTCGGCTCGCGCCTGGCGCACTTCGTCGATTCGCGCCACCCGGACCACGACGCGGGCTACAAAGTCGAAGGGATCGGCGGGAGCGAGCCGCCCGCGGTGCTGGACTTGTCAGTGATCGACGCGGCCGAGCGCGTTTCCGACGAGGAATCGTTCGCAATGACCTTGCGGCTGATTCGCGAAGAAGGCTTGTTGGTAGGCGGTTCGTCGGGAACGGCGGTCGTCGCGGCCCTACGGGTCGCGGCGCGCGGCGACGTACTCGGACCGGTCGTGGCAATCCTCGCGGACTCGTGGGACCGGTACTATTCGACGGACTGGATGCGCGGGAAAATGACTTCGGCAGGTGTGTGAAAACGAAAAAGGCGGGATAGCCAGCCGTGGATCGTCGCCCATTCAACCCACGTCAGTTATCCCGCCCGCTGATAATATATGCAGCCGCTGTGCCAACCGGCAAGATTATTTTCTCACAATTCCCCGAGCGCGTCGAGGTCACGACGAAACGCAGCGGCCTCGGTCGCGGTCAGCGCGACGTGCGGCAACCGAACCCCGCCCAGGTCGAGGCCGCGCGTGCGCATCAGTTCCTTCGCCGCCGCGAGGAACCCGTACCTCTGGAGCAGCGCGATCAGCTCCACCCCCCGATATTGCTCCGCGCGGGCGGTGGCGAGGTCGTTGGCGTGCACGGCCGCGAGCAACCGGTTGTAGAGCGGGGCCGCGAAGTTGTAACTCGTCCCCACCGCCCCCTTCGCACCCAACACCGCCGCCGCCAAGAGCTGTTCGTCGAACCCGTACAGCACGTCGAACCGGCCGCCGCCGGCGCGCAACAAGCGCTGGAACATCATCAGGTCGAGGTTGGTGAACTTCGCCCCCGCGAGGGTGGGGACGCGGGCCGGGGCCTGTTCGAGGAAGTCCGCCATCGGGAACGACACGCCGGTGAGGTGCGGGATGTCGTAGAAGTAGAACGGCGTGCCCGGCGCGGCGGACGCCAGTTCCACGCACCACTGGATCAGCACATCGAGCGACTTGGGTTTGAAGTAGCTGGGCGCGACCGCGGCGACGGCCGCGGCCCCGAGCGTCTGAGCGTGCGCCGCGAGGTGCTGCGCGTCGGCGAGGCAGTTCGCCCCGACGTGAACGACCAGCCGGACCGCGCTCCCCTTCACCGCCGCGGCCCACCGCGCCGCGAGCGCGAGCCGCTCCTCGAACGCGAGCGACGAGAACTCGCCCGTCGTGCCGCCGACGAACACGCCAGCGACGCCGTCGCGCGCGAGCAGTTCCGCGTGCGGCTCGACGGCGCTCAGGTTCAGTTCGCCGCGCGGGTCGAACGGCGTGAGCACCGCGGGGACGAGGCCGACGAAGGGAGAGTGCATTAGCATGAGGTGCGAGCCACTGGTTCGAATCGAGAGTACATCACAATCAACGCCGTTTAGCGTCGTCGCCAGCGGCGACGAATGCGACCCCTGCGGGGTCGCCGCTAAACGGCGTTACGCACGTCGAGCCACCCCTGTGATTGAAACCACCCCGCCATGTCCCTCGTCATGTTGCCGCTGTTGTCCATGCGCGGCACCTTGTTCTGCCCGCCGTACTTGCCGCGGGCCTTCATCCACTCGTCGAACCCACCGGGCTTCACGACGCGCACCTCCGGCACCAGCATTGCCGTGTCGCCGACGCGGTGCGGGCCGTAGTCCTCGTTGATGCGCGTCAGCTCCTCGTCGATCTCCCGCGCGAACCGGATCGCGTCCGGGGTCGGGCCGGCGAACTCGATCAGGTACAGGTGGTGGCCGGGTTTGTGCGGGTCGGCCGAGAACACCGGGCCGACGTGGAAGTCGCTCTGGTACACGCCGCACACGCGGCAGGCGTGTGTCACGGCCTTCTCGACTTCCTCACTAATCAGGTGCTCGCCGAACGCGGACAGGAAGTACTTGGTGCGCCCGGTGAAGCGGATCAGCGGCGGGTCGCGGCGCTCGAACGCGATGGTGTCGCCCACCAGATACGACCACACGCCCGCGCAGCTCGTCAGCACGACGGCGTACTGCACGCCGACCTCGACGTTCGCCAGCGTGTGCCGGGCGGGGCGCTCTTTGCCCAGGTCTTCGACTGGAACGAACTCGAAGAAGATGTCGTGATCGGGCACGATGCGGAGCAGGTTGTAGCGCGGGTCTTCGGTCGCGATGAACCCCTCCGAGCACGGGTACACCTCACAGAACTTCACCGCGTCGCTGCCGATCTCCTTCACGAACAGGTCGCGGAACGGGTCGAACTTGGTGCCGCCGTGGACGACCATGCGCAGGTCGGGCCACACGTCGGCGACCGTGTTCTTGCCGGTCACCTGCTTGACGCGGTGGAACAGCCGTTGCATCCACGCCGGCACGCCACTGATCGCGGTGATCCGCTCTTTGGCGCTGAGTTCCGCGAACCGCGTGAGCTTCTCTTCCCAGTTGGCGAGCAGGGTGAGGTCGTAGGGCGGGAACGTGTACTCGCGCAGCACGTCGAGCATCTCGGTCGCGGCGATCCCGCTCAGGTCGCCGGCTAAGCTGCCGTCCTCTTGCTTGCGCAGCTCGGTGCTGCCGCCGAGGAAGAAGAACTTGCCGGTGAACAGCTTCGCCTGCGGGTGCGCGTGCCGGAAGAACGCGGTCGTGGTGAACGCGGCCTTGCGGTTGGACTTCACCATCTCCCAGGTGACCGGGATGTACTTGGTCGCGCCGCTCGTCGTGCCGCTAGAGAGCGCGTAATACGGCACCTTGCCGGGCCAGGTCACGCCGTCGAGCCGCGGGTAGGCGTCTTTCCAGTAGGTGTTCCAGAACCACTCGTACTCGCGGACCGGGACGCGGGCCTGATAGTCGGCGACAGACGTGATGCGCGCGAACTCGTGGTCGCGGCCGAACCGCGTCCGCTTGGCCTTGCGCACCAGCCGCATCAACGTGTCGTGCTGAACGCGCGCGGCGTCGAGGTTGTCGAGCGCGATGGTCCGGTGGTGCGCGTAGCGCAGGAACACCGCGTCCGCGGCCCGGCGCACCAGCCGGGTGTTCGCGAGCGGGGCCAGGATCGCCGTACTGAGCATGATGTCTCCCGGCGAACGGCCGGCGTGAGCCGGCCGGTGTAGGGCAAAAAGAACCGGCCGGCTCACGCCGGCCGTTCGCCTGTCACTTGGCCGGGGTGCCGCGGTAGCCGCGGCACACGTAGACGCCGCCGGGCGGCAGGTTGAATGGTACGAACCGGAACCGCACGCTCTCGAAATACCGCCGGTACAGCTTGTAGTAGATCAGCGGCATCACCGTGAGCTGGCGGAACGTGCCGCCCTCGGCGATGGTCTTCGCGGCGGTTTCCAGCACTGCGTCGCGTGCGACCGCCGGGAACGACGGCAGCGGCAACCCGCTCAGGACGTGATCCACCTTCGGGATGCCGCGTTCGAGCAGCAGGTCGCCGAACTTGGTCGCGTCGCCCAGCACGACCTCGACGTTCGGGGTGCCGCGGAACCGGTCGCGGAGCCGGCCGCACAGCGTCGGGTCCAGTTCGATCACGACGATCTTGGTTTCGGGGCGGGCGCGCTTCACCATCTCGGCAGTGATCGGCCCGGTGCCCGCGCCCAGCTCAACGATGTTGCGCGCGGTATTCCAGTCGATACCGTCGATGATCTTACGGGCCATGAACCGCGAACTGGGCGCGAACGACGCGATGCGCTTCCCCTGGGTGAGGAACGCCTTCATCATCAGCCACCAGTCCGGCCCCTTCGGGGCCTTACCGGCCGGCGGGTTCGGGTTGGTCTTCGCTTCGGTCTTCGTGTCGGGCGGGGTGTCGGCCTTGTGTTCGGGAGCGCTCATGGGCGCGGCGGGCGTCGTCTGGTGCGGGGTCACGGTGGATTGCGTCATTTGCTCGCTCGTGTGGGCTTCGCCAGGATCAGTTTGGTCAGCGACGGATGAGCGGTCGGGTTCGGCGAACTGAGAAAATCTACGACCAGCCGATTGATCAGCCAGTGCTTCTCGATCTGCGGCGCGTGACCGGATTTGTCGATCTTGCGGAAGTGGCCGTTCGTCAGTTCGCGCGCCGCTTCTTCCGCTGTCTTGGGGTCGCACACCTTGTCGTTGCTCGCGGTGACGAGCAGCGTCGGGCACTTGAGGTCTTTCAGCCGCGCGCGAACGGAGTGTTCGAGCGTGCCGTTCACCGTTCGGAGGAAGCCCTTCTTCCACAGCCGGTTGGCGAACTTCGACTTGTAGTACCGCAGCAGCTCGCCGTCGGCCTTGCGCGGTTTGTGGAACACGCTGCGCACCATCGCGTGCGCGTCCTGAGCCTTCACGCCGGCCATGATCGGCAGTTGTTCAACGTCGCCCATCCCGGACGGGCAGATGAGTACGACCCGGTTCACCAGTTGCGGGTACTTGGCCGCGAACTCGACCGCGACCTTCCCGCCCAGGCTGCTGGACACGAGGTGGTACGGGGCGAGCTGGACGAACTGATCGAGGTAGGTGTGGAGCTGGTTGACGAGGTACTCGACCGTGATCGGCTCTTTCGCGGTGATCTTCCGGTGCAGCGCCTCGCCCTCGTAGGCGAGGATGTTCGGTGCGAACACGTCGAAGTAGCGGGTCCAGAACTTCCGGTTCCGGTACCACGACTCCGCTTGCTCGGCCAGCCCGTTGATGAGGATCAGCGGCTGCCGGCGCACGTAGTGCTTGCGGCGCAAGCGCGAGATCAGTCCCGTGAGGGGCATAGCGAAGAGGCTCCGCGGCACCGGTGAGGCGAACCGGCGGGTAATGCTACAGGATAGCGTGAGGGGTGGTGGGGTGTAGGAAAAAAGTACCCGCGGCGCGAATTGCTGGCGCGCCGCCGCGCGCCGCCCGCACAACCGCGCCCGCTTCCCCACGCCGCGCCACCGCGCGGCGCGTGAGTCCCGGCGATCAGCCGTCTTTCCACTTCACGAATGCTTCGAGCGCAAAGTATTCCGGCAGGCCCAGCGCGTCGTAGGTCCGTGCCGTCGCGAGGTTGCGGGCCTCGGCGCGCTGCCAGAACTCGCGCCGGTCGGTGCCGCCGGGGTACATCGCGCGGTCCTTCTGACTCTGGTGCCGGAAGATGGCCTGCTTCTTCCGCTCCAACACTTCGGGTGACAGCGGCACGGCCATTTCGATCTCGTGCGGCTCCCACTCCTCCCACGCGCCCTTGTACAGCCACACGTCCGGGTCGAAGCCCGCGGGCCGGACCTGGCGCACCGCGGTGAAGATCGCTTCCGCGCAGATGCGGTGCGTGCCGTGAGGGTCGCTCAGCTCGCCGGCCACGTACACCTGCGCCGGGTTCAGCTTCTTCAACAGCGCGACGATGTCCTCGATGTCCTGCGGGTGGATCGGCTTCTTGGTTTTGGTGCCGGTGTGGTAGAACCGCAGGTCCATGAACTCCAGTTGCTCCGGCGGGATGCCACACGCGAGAGCCGCGGCGCGGGCCTCCGTCGCGCGGATCACCGACTTCACCTTCCGCACCTCCGTCGTGTCCGGTTCATCGCCCTTCTTGGCATCAAGGAACGCATACACGCGCTCTTTGATGGTGCCCGCACTCGACTGCTCGGCCGGGTTGCCGAACGCCTGGAGGAACTCGTCGATGAAGTCCACTAACCGGCGGGCGTCGTGGTCGAACACCGCGACGTTCCCGCTGGTCATGTACGCGACGTGGACCGTGTGCCCCTGCTCCACGAGCCGGATGATCGTGCCGCCCATCGAGATCACGTCGTCGTCCGGGTGCGGACTGAACACCAGAATCGTCTTCGCCTCGCCCGCCTTCGCCACACGGCCCGCGGGATACGGCTTGATCGTGTCCATGCGGTCGTGGAAAACCGCTTCGCCGATGTGCTCGGCCGGTCCCTTCTCGCGCAGCAGTTCGTACAGGTGGTGGTCGCGGAAGTCGTCGTCGTTGAGCTTCTGTAGCCCCTTTTTCACCATGAGTGAGAGCGCGACGACGGCCTTGCGGACCGACTCCGGGGTCCACGCGCACGGCCCGACCTCCCACGGCCGCTTGATCGCGGTCAGGTCCGCGGCGGCGGCCTCGTCCAGCACCGCCACCGCTTCCTTGCGCTCTTGAAGGAAGCTCGCGGACACGGCCTCCGTCGGCGGCTGCTCAACGGCCTTGTAGATGATCCCGGCCTTGTGCTCGCCAAAGGCCATCATGAAAATGCGGCGGGCTTCGAGGATCGTCGCGACGCCCATCGTGATCGCGTGGTGCGGCACGTTCTTCTCGCCGAAGAACCCGTCGGCCGCATCGCGCCGGGTGATGCTGTCGAGGGTGACGAGCCGCGTCCGGCTGTTCTGCGGGCTGCCCGGTTCGTTGAACGCGATGTGCCCGGTGCGGCCGATGCCGAGCACCTGAATGTCGATCCCGCCGACGGCCTGAATCTTCTCCTCGTACGCGGCACACGCGCCGTCCACCTCGCCCGGTCGGAGCGTACCGTCGGGGAGGTGGACGTTGCCCGGCGGAATGTTGATGTGGTTGAACAGCGTCTCGTGCATCCACCGGAAGTACGAGTGCTGGCTCTCCCGCGGCATCGGATAGTATTCGTCGAGGTTGAACGTGACGACGCGCGAGAAGTCCAGCCCTTCGTCTTTGTGCAGCCGAATGAGTTCGCGGTACAGGCCGACCGGCGTGCTGCCGGTGGCGAGACCCAGTACCGTGTGCTGGCCGACGGCGTTACGCGCGCGAATCAGCTTGTCGATCTCGGACGCGACGTGCTTGGCCGCGGCGACCGCGCTGGCGAGCTTGAGCGTCTTGATCCGGGTGTGGGGCAGGTAGTGGAGAGCGGACATAGCGAGACCCAGATTGCCAATAACAGTGGTGAGTGGGTGTTGTAGCAGCGGGGCGCGGAGCGGGTATGCTGGTGTGCGAATGGGGCGAACCGGGAATCGGCACGGGCGCGAAACCATGACGCGGAACGAACGCAAACGCTGGCTGACCCGAATCGCTCTGGTCGCGCTGGCCGGTCTGATCGGTCTGACCTTGTGGCTGCGGTGGCGAACGCAGTCGCGCACGGACCTTGAGTTTGGCCCGGCCGTGCTTCACGCGACCGGCCCGCTCGGCCCGACCGACCCGGACGCTTCGTTGGTGGTGACGGAAACCCTCCACGGCGAGCACGAACACCAAACTCGGGCTGTTCGCTACGACTTCAAGAACGGCCAGGTGCAACCGCCGGAAACGCTGTGGGAGGGGCCATACCGCCGCTTCGGTTCCCTATCGCTCCAGCCGATCATTGAGAACCGGTATCTCGTCTCTTTTGGCGGAAGTGTCATTGACCTCCGTGAGAAGGCGCTCATTCACGAAGGCGCAGGACGATTGATCGAGGTGCGCGGCGACCGTGTTGTGTCAGCCTTCGTCAATGATTCGGGCAAACTGGGACGGCTGGTTGCCTTCAATCCGCGAACGCGAGCCATCGAAAAACTAACCGACCGCGAAGCTGAAGAGTTCCGGTTGCGCGGCGAAGACTCCTGCCCGGTGAGCGGTCGCCGGACGGCATGAAAGCGGTTTACATCACGGATGATAAATCGCTCAGGCTGTATCGCGTTGGGCAGCCATCGAAGAAGCTGGAGCGTTTGGAGGTTGATCCTTATCCGGTGCCGGCGGTGTGGCTCGACAATGAACGGTTTCTGACGCAAGACGGCAACGGGCACTTGATCGAGGTGGACTTGGACGGCGCACGCGTGCCGGTGGTGCGCGTGCCGGTCGAGGAGAAAGCCGCCCGTGGATCCTTCTTCCGGCGCGACGCGGACGGGCGAATCATCTACTCGTGCGGTGGCGAACAATTCCTCATCAACACGGAAGCGAAGTCGTGGGAACGCTGCGAGTGGGAATCGCGGGGTCACGGTTTCGAGGAGAGCAGCGACGGTCAACACCGCCGCATCTATCGGTACAAGAGAACGGAAATCGCCCGGTCTCCGTTCTGGACTCGTCTGGGGCCTGAAGCCCTGACGACGCCCGGGTCCATCGCGGTGTTTGGAGAGAGTGACCTGTTCGTGTGGTCGGCCGGTACGGGGAAGTGGACAAAGTTGAGCAATCGCCACTGCCAAATCGCTGGATGGATCAGGTAACGGTTGCGCCGGTCGTAGCGGTTCGCGGTCTCTCGCGCTTCGGAGGGTCGCGGTTGGAAACGCGCGAGGGCGGTTTGCGATGGGCAAGCCGAGCCGTTCTCACCGTAGGGGCAGCACCCGTGAGGCGCGCCCGCCTCGCGTTGATTGGAGTTCGCTCACGTTGGGCGCTACTTCCCCGCGGGGCCGGCGTCGCGGACGTGGGCCACGCCGCGCTCGTCGAGGGCCCAGCTTCGTGCCGTACGCGCTCCACGCGACCGCCCACACCGCGGCCGGGAGGCGGATCGTCAGTACATCGCGCCCGGTCGCGGGGTCCCACAGTTTCACCCAGCCGTCCTCGCTCGCGGTGGCGACGCGGGTTCCGTCCGGGCTGAACGCCCCGGCCCGCACGTACCCGACGTGCCCGACCAGTTCGCACACCTTCGCGCCGGTGTCGCCGTCCCAGACGATCCCCTTGCGGTCGAGGCCGAGGGTGAGGACGCGGCGGCCGTTCGCGCTGAGCGCCGGGCGGTGCGCCGGGGCGATGTGTGGGTCGGTCGTCGCGATCACCGCGCCCGTACGCGCGTCGCGCACCGTCACCTTGTGCCCGCCGTGCTCGGTCAGCGCGCGGGTACCGTCGGCCGAGACGCGGACCGCGTTCGGGGTCGGGAGGCGCGGCTGGCTCTTGTTGGTGGCCCCGGTCGCGAGGTTCCACTCGACGACCGCGCTGGTCTGGGTGAACCCGGTCACGCGGTCGCCGTCGATGCGGAACGTGGTGATCGCCTCCAATGGCACGTCCTGAGCGGGCCAGAGCCGCGCGCCGGTGCGCGCGTTGTAGGCCCGGACCCCGCGCCCGCCGTCGGCCAGCACCAGCCGCGTGCCGTCGTAGCTCAGGGCCATCGCCTTGACCATGTCGGTGAACCGCAGTCCGTCGAGTTGCACCGCGAGCGGGGCCGCGGACAGGTCCCAGACGCGGGCGGTGCCGTCGAGCGAGGAGCTGACCAGTTGCTTCCCGTCCGCGCCGAACGCCACGCTCATCACGGGCAGCGCATGCCCTTTGAAGGCTTGGACCTCCGCACGCGAGGCGCAGTCCCAGACGCGCACGATCCGGTCCGAGGAGCCGCTGGCGACGCGCGCCCCGTCCGGGCTGAACGCGACCGCCGTGACCATCGACGAGTGGCCGCGCATCTTGGTCACGGCGCGCGCCGCGACGTCGAGCACGATCACGGTGCCGTCCTTGCACCCGGCGACGACCCGCGCGCCTTTCGCGTCGAACGCGACCGAGTGGATCGGGGCGTCGGGGCTGATGGTGGCGAGCAGCGCCGGGCCGCGCGGCCCCTCGGCCCACACCTTCACCGCGCCCTGTTCGGTCGGCTCCGCACCCGGCTTGCCGCCCGGCACCCGCTGCCCGCCGACCACGAGGCGCGTGCCGTCGGGCGTGATCGCCCCGCACCACGTCACTAAATCGGCGGTCGGCAGCGCGGTCGCCGCGCCCGTGTCCACGTCGTACAGCGCGGCGCTCGTGGTGCCGCCGACGAACAGCTTCGCGCCCGCCGCGTCGAGCACGGCGAACTGGCCGCAGTCCGGCACGGTGCGGATCACCTTGTTCTGGGCGCGGTCGAAGACGCTCGTGGTCTTGAGGCCGAGGTAGGCGAGTCGGTTCGCGCCGCCACTGGCCGACAGCTTGAGGGCCGCGGTGCGCACCAATTCGGTCGGGGTCCGCGGGGAACCGGCCCACGCGCGCACCGACCGCGGCCCGGCGGTGAACACGGTGCCCGTGCCCGGCGCGAGGCACGCCCCGTAGAGTTGCGGCTCGCCGCTTTCGATGACGCTGCCCTCACCGCGGCACAGCCGGTCGGTCGCGCGCCACTCCCACGGGCGGTAGTCGGCCGGGCACCCGGCGAGCAACCTGCGGGCTTGAGCGAGGTTCCCGGCCTCGTACTCGCGGTACGCGAGGTCGGTGTCGTGCAGGGCCTTTTGGAGCGCGAGTTCGGTGCGGGCCGCGGTCACGCTGTCGGCCAACCGCTGCGCCTGCGTGCGCTGGTCCTCGGCGGCGCGGCGGGCGGCGTCG
>SXHE01000536.1 GCA_005773755.1 Planctomycetia bacterium | reverse complement strand
CTGGAACTGGTCGTGAACGACGGTGAACAGGTCTTCGCGCGCGAGGCCGCTGAGCACGCGCGACTGGTCCGGGTTCACTGCGGCCGGGTTGGAGTTGTAAACGTACAGCGCGCGAACAGGCGCGCCGGGCAACTCGCCGTGCAGTGCCTCCGCGAGGTGAACCATGTTGATGGTGCGCGTGCCGCGCGGAATCAGGTCCGGGCGCGTCAGGTAGTTGTCGTCGAACGGGTAGGCCTTGCTCGTGCTGAGGAGCGCGCCCGCGCCCGCGTGCCGCCAGTCACCCGTGATGGCCGGCAGGCAGACGATGGTGCGCACGGCCATGCCGCCGCCGCCGTGCCGCTGGAGGCCGTAGTTCACGCGGATCAGCGCGGGGCCACTGAACAAGTCCTGTGAGCGCGCGTACTCGCGCGCGAACCGCTCGATCTCCTCGACCGACAGGCCGGTGATGTGCGCCACCTTTGCCGGCGGGTACTCGTTCAGCGCCCGCTCGCGCAGTTCCTTCGCGCCGACCGTGTTGTTCGAGAGGTAGTCGGCGTCCTGCCAGCCTTCACGGAAGATGACGTGCATGACGCCGAGCGCGAGCGCCGCGTCGGTGCCGGGGCGCACCGGGATCCACCAGTCGGACTTCGCCGCGGTCGGACTCTTATACGGGTCAATAGTGACGATCTTCGCGCCGCGCTTGCGGGCCTCGTGCTCGACCTTCCAGAAGTGAATGTTCGTGACCGAGGTGTTCGATCCCCAGTTCACGATGTAGCGGCAGTTGACGCTCGCTTCGGGATCGACCATCGCGCGTGTGCCGAGCGTCACGTCGCAGCCGGCCGCGCCCGCGGTGGCGCAGATGGTGCGGTCCAGCAGGCTCGCCCCGAGGCGGTGGAAGAAGCGCCGGTCGAGGCTCGCGTACATCAGCTTGCCCATCGTCCCGGCATAACTGTACGGCAGGATCGCCTGCGGGCCGTCGTCGGAAGCCGCGATGTCCTTGAATCGCGTTGCAATGGTGCGGATCGCGTCGTCCCAACTGACGCGAGCGAACTTGCCTTCGCCCTTGCGCCCGACGCGCTTCATCGGGTACAGCAGCCGGTCGGGGTGATAGACGCGATCGAGGTAGTTGTTCACCTTCTGGCACAGAAACCCGCGGGTGAACGGGTGCTCCTTGTCGCCGCGCAGGTCGATCGCGCGACCGGTGGCGGGGTCCACGGTGACGACCATGCCGCAGGTGTCCGGGCAGTCGTGCGGGCACACGGCCTTCACGGTGATCGCGGTCGCGAGTTCGCGGCGCATGTCTGTTCCCCTGTTCGGTGGCTTTCGGGGTATGATAACAAGACAGCCGCCCGGTGCGCGATCGGTCACCGGTTAGGTTTCTTGTAAGAACGGCACCGGCGCGGGAAAATGCGATTCGCGCTCTTGATCCGAACGCGCGCGGCGACGACAGTATGAGTCACCACCCGCCGGCCGCCGTCGGCCGCGCCGGGTCGAAGGACAAAGCACCCATGCCGGCACCCGCGACCGTGTCCGAGTTTCTGGAACTGGTCCGCAAGAGCGGGTTGGCCCCCGAAACGAAACTGAACGACCTTCTCGTCCGGCACCGCAGTACCGGCACGCCGCAGTCCGTCGATCAAGTGGCCGCTCAACTCGTTCACGACGCACAACTCACGTTCTTCCAGGCCAAACAACTGAAGCTCGGCCGGTACAAGCGGTTCACCATCGGCTCGAAATACCGGCTCCTCGAACTGATCGGGGCCGGCGGCATGGGGGCCGTGTACCTGTGCGAACACACGCTGATGAAGCGGCTCGTGGCGCTCAAGGTGCTGCCCGTCGAGAAGCTCGACGACCAGTCGAACCTCGAACGGTTCTACCGCGAGGCCCGCGCCGTCGCGGCGCTGGATCACCCGAACATCGTTCGCGCCTACGACATTGACCAGTACGAGAAGCTCCACTTTCTCGTGATGGAGTACGTGGACGGGGCCAGCCTGCAGGAGATCATCGCGCGGTACGCGATGGAGAAGAAAGCGTTCGATCCCGTTCGTACCGCGCACTACATCGCGCAGGCCGCGGTCGGAATGCAACACGCGCACGAACTGGGGATGGTTCACCGCGACATCAAGCCGGGGAACGTGCTCCTCGACCGGAGCGGCGTCATCAAAGTGCTCGACATGGGCTTGGCGCGGTTCTTCAACAAGCAGCAGGACAGCGTCACCGAGAAGTACGACGAGAAGTGTGTGCTCGGCACCGCGGACTACCTCGCGCCGGAACAGGCCGTCTCGAACGTCGTTGACGTGCGCGCGGACATTTACTCACTCGGCGGCACGTTCTACTTCATGCTGACGGGTCAGACGCCGGTCCCCGAAGGGACCATCGCCGCGAAGCTGGTCGCGCACCAGACGCGCGAGCCGCGCGCGGTCGAGACGTTCCGGTCCGACGTGCCGGCGGGCATCCTCGCGGTGTTGCGCAAGATGATGGCGAAGGACGCGAACGCGCGCTACCAGCAGCCCATCGAGGTGGCCGAAGCGCTGGCGGAGTGGGCCGACGCGCCGGTCGCGACACCGCCGGACCGCGAGATGCCGGCGCTGTGCCCGCTGGTGCAGGCGCTGGCCGCGCCGTCGGGTGACCGCTCCGGCACGCAAACGCCTCTGGCGCGCGCGCTGTTCGCTCCCGGGCGCGGGGTGTTTTCGCGCGGCACCGGCAGTTCCGCAAACGTCCGCGCGCGGCCGTCGGGGTCGAACGCCGAGTCGAACGTGACCTCGAGCAACGCCGCGTTCCCACTGCCGGCGAAGTCCAAGCCGCGGCAATCGACCGGCGACAACGTCGCGGTGGGCGGGCCGGTTTCGACCGGGCGCGCCAGCGCCTCACCGACCGCACCGGTGCCCAAAGCGGCACCCGCCGGTACCGGCGTGACGAAGGGAAACGTGCCCCCCAAGCCCAAACCGAAGCCGCGCCCCGCGGGCGGCTCGAAGCTCATGCCGGCACTACCCGCGCCGGTCACCGCGCCGCGCCGCGTCTGGCTGTTCGTCGCGGTCGGCCTCG
>SXHE01000535.1 GCA_005773755.1 Planctomycetia bacterium | reverse complement strand
GCGCCGCTCGCGCGCCGGATGTGCTATCCCGGTTGGCGCCTCAAGCGCTTTGTCAGTCCACGACCTTGAACTCGACCGTGGCCCCGTCGGGCAGGTTCCGCAGTTGCTCGTGAATCGGCCCCCAGATGCGAAAGTGCGAGACGACATCGCAGACGCCGAAGTTGTTGGGTTCGTACTGGCTGCCCATCATCGGCAATTGAAGGTAGCTGTAGCACTCGCCCGGTCCGAGTGCCTTTCCCGCGGCGAGTAACTGATCGACCAGTGTTGTCCCGAACCAGAAGCTCGCGTTGTCTGGATCGGACGCGGCGCGCTCGAAGTCGGCTTCGCTCGTGGCGACCGGTTGAAGTTGGCCGTCGCCCATGTCCAGCCAAGAGACCTGACCGCCCGGGTCGATGACGAACAGATCGCCGAGCGCGGTCGCGAACAGCGGCCGGGACGACTCCGGGATGAGCCATCGCCAGTGTTCGAGCAATCGCCCAAAGTCGATGTCGGCGAGCGCTACGAGCAGGTCGCAGCGAACGTGCGCCAAGTAGGTCAGTTCGTTCACGGCACTTCACCCCCACAGGGCCAACACGCGCGTGGGGCCGCCGGAGGCGGCTTGCACCTTCGGCGCGCCCACGAACACCGTTGCGCCGCTGGGCGGCACTTTGCCCAGGTTTGCGACGCACTCGACCGCCCACTTGCCCGCGCCCAGCCAGACCTTGTGGACCGCGAAGTCGGTCGCCGCGCCGGTGTCGATGGAGAGCGTGTCCACCAGTAGGCCGGCCACGTCGCGCTCGGTCGCGAGGAACTCGGCCGCGGGCTTCGAGAAGCCGGGAAAGTGCAGCTTGCCGCCCGCGTCCGTGCCCAGGAACGCCTTCGCGTTGCCGGCGTTCGCGTCCCACCCGCTGTTGAGGCACACCGCGCAGCCCTTCGGTAAGCGGCCGTGGGCTTTTTCCCAGGCCTTCAGGTCGTCGATGTTCACCGCGGCGTCGGTGTCCTTCTTCACGCGCTCGCGGATGTCGATGATCGCGGCCGGGGCGACCAACGACGCCGGGTCGATCTTCTCCGCGGTGATGCCCGGCGAACAGTGCGAGGGCGAATCGAGGTGCGTGCCGTGGTGCTCGCCCACGTCCCAGCGGTTCGAGTAGAACCCGTTCTTCGCGAACGTGCCCTTGTTCGTGAGCTTGATCGGCTCGTTGCCGGGCCAGATGGGGAACGTCGGCGAGAGCGTGTGCGTCAGGTCGAGGACGTTGGTCGCGGCAATGGTCCGCTTCGCGCCCGGCACGGCCGGCGGCGGGTTGGCGTCGAGCGGTTCGTCGGCCGCGCCGCTCGCGCCGGTACTGCACGCGACGCACGCGACGCCGGCCACGACGCCCGCGGCGAAGTGGAGCGCGTCGCGGCGGCTCATCCCGGCGAGGGCGGCGGCGATCACGGAGGGGGCGCACATGGGCAAAGCTCCGAGGTGGGGAAGGTGTGACGCGATGCTATCCGGGCGCGGGCGAAGCTTCAACGGCTGGTCGAAACTGTTTGACCGGTGCGCGCCGAACGTCGTATCATCCGAATTGGCTCACTCGCTGCTTGAGGAACCGCACCATGACTACCGCCCGCTACGCCGGGGCGCTCGCCCTCTTCGCGCTGCTCGCCGGGTTCACCCGCGCCGATGAAAAAGACCCGGAGCACGACGGCAAGAAGATGACCCAGTGGATCACCGCGGCCACGCAGGGCGGCGGGAGCGCTCGGCAGCGGGCGCTGGCCGTCGACGCGCTCGGCAAGATCGCCGTCAAGAACAAGTCGAACCACAAGGACATCATCCCCGTCGTCGGGCAGACGCTGCGCAACGACACCAGCGCCGCGGTGCGCGTGCAGGCCGCGCTGGTGCTGGGCACGCTGACCGAAAAGGAGATCGAGGAGTACGGCAAGGCCGACCTGATTTTCCAACTGGGCAAGGAGAAGGAGTCGCGCGTCAAGAAGGAGATCATCACCGCGATCAGCCGGTTCCCGCAGGTGTGCGTGGGCGCGGTCGATCCGCTCTCGGAGGCGCTGAAGGACGCGGAGCCGGCGGTGAAGATCGCGGCCGCCGAGGCGCTGGCCCTGGCCGCGGCCAAGACGAAAGGGTCGGCGAAGTCGGCCGCCGCGGGGCTGGCCCCGATGCTGAAGGACCCGGACAAGGCCGTGCGCACCGCCGGCATCTACGCGCTGGGCCGCATCCAGCCCGAAGGCGCGACCGCAGTGGCGGAGACTCTGGCGACGATGCTGGGCACCGAAACGGACGTCAACATCAAGCGCGAGCTCATCGTGTCGATCGGCCTGCTGGGTGAGAAAACCTTACCGGTCGTGCAGGCGCTGGCGGCGGCGCTCAACGAGAAGCAGCCGGACGAGGTGCGCCGGGCCGCGGCCCGCGCGCTGGGCACGTTCGGCACCGGCGCGGCGGCGGCGGCCGACGTGCTGCTGAACGTGGTGATGACCGACAAGTTGAAGGACGTGCGCGTCGACGCGGTGCGGGCCTTCGGCTCGGCCCTCGGCCCGACCGGAGTGAAGGCCCGGCTGAACGACCTGCGCCTGTTGCTCGACCCCACGAAGGAGCCGGATTTCGAGGTCCGGCTCGCGCTGGTCGATGAGATCGCGTCGCTCGGCTGGGAACACATCGGCTCGGACATCGCCCCGCTCGGGCAGGTCGCGACCGCGGTGGTCTCGTTCGGGTTACTCGGCTGGAGCGACTTCGACGCCCGCGCGACGCTGCTCCTGAAGTGGGCCGAGGCGCAAAAAACGCTCGTCGCACTGCGGTTGCGCCAGGCCGACCCGCAGGGGAAGGTGCGCGAGGCCGCCACGCTCGCGATCCGCAAGATCGAGAAGAAGCCGGAGCCGAAGAAGGACCCGGAGAAGAAAGAGCCGTAGGAGCGCGCTCTCGGTCGGCACACGGGGCGGAAGTCCCGTGTGCCGCGAACCGTCGGTACACCTTGCCCGCGCGCCACTTTCCACATCTTCGGCGTCGCTTGCGCCCGCGCCCCATCTTATCGTCACAAGCGTTCGTTTCGGCCGAAGCGCTACAACCCGGTTGACTTCGATATTGGCCGTTCTACATACAGGTTGAATTACCTGAATTGAGCCGACACCAAAGACTCGCTTGTTACCGCGTTCCGCAGCTCTCTGAGACTCGCAGATGTCCTCACCCGGCACGTTATCCGCCGCGCTCAACTTCTTGCCCCAGTGGTGGCAAGAGGCCACCGATCCGACCGTGTTCGACGCGCTGCTGAGCGGTTGGGCGCGGGCGTGCGGCTGGCGGGCGTGCGGGTTCGCCTGGACCGGCGAGGCCGGTCCGGTGGTGCGCACGGTTCACGGCAGTTCGTTCACCGAGGCCCCGGCCCCGCTCGAAGTGCCCGACGCGCTGCGCCGGCTCAAGTCCGGCGAGGCGACGGTTCAGTACTCGATCCCGAACACGGCCGGGCGCGTGTTCGCCGCGGTCCACCCGGCCGGCCGGCCGACCGGTGTGCTGTGGGCCGAGAAGACCGCCGGTCAGCCGTGGGCCGACGCCGAGCGCGCGTACCTGGCGCTGGCCGCGAAGACCGTCGAGCGCGCACCCGCGCTCGCGCTCGCCATCGGCCCGATCATCGACCCGGAGCGGTTGTACCAGCGGCTCGGCGACACCGCCATCATCGCCGGCCGCATGGCTCACGACTTCGACAACCTTCTGCAAGGCATCATCGGGTTCTCGGACCTGACGCTGCCAATGCTCCAACCGGGCACACAGGCCGCGAACTTCGTCGCCGAGATCGGCAAGGTCGGGCAGCGCGGGATCACGTTCACTCAGCAGTTGCACCACCTGAGCCGCAGCGGACAAGTGAAGCCGAACCCCGGCGCGGTGCCGCTGGCCGTGACGAAGGAACAGGCCCGCTTGAAGCCGGTCGCGCCGCCGGGCGTGCGGTTCGAGAACGACCTGCCGAGCAACCCACCGGCCGTGGCGGTCGAGGCCGGGCCGCTCCAGGCCGTGATCGGCCACCTGCTCGAGAACGCGGTCGAAGCGTGCCCGCAGGGCGGCGTGGTGCGCGTGACCGCCCGCGCCGTGGAACTGACCGATGCCGACGCCCGCGCCCACCTCGGGCGGGTCGGGGTGGGGGCGCACCTGCAAATCACCGTTTCCGACAACGGGCCGGGCATCAAGCCGGACGTGCGGCGGCGGCTGTTCGTGGAACCGTTCTTCACCACCAAAGTGCGGCACCGCGGGTTGGGGTTGGCGGTCGCGTACCGCGTGCTGTGCTCGCACCGGGGTGGCATCCAGATCGAGCCCGTGCCCGCCCCCGGAACCGGCACCCAGGTGCGGATCGTGCTGCCCCTCGCGGCCGCGCGCCCGCCCGCGGTCGCCAACGGTTCCTTCACCGCATCCGCCACCAGAGGATAACCCACCATGCCTTACGACATCGACGCCATGACCCAGACGCCGCGCCCCGCGTTCCCCGCGATCACCCCCGCCCCCAAGGCGCACGTGCTCCCGGACCCGCACACCCTACAGTCGTCCGGCGACATCCACATTCTCATTCTGGACGACGACCCGGCCACCTGCGCCGTCATTCAGGCCGCGCTCGCCAATCGCGACTTCATCATCGATGTCGTTTCCGACCCGATGATGGCGGAAGCGGCCCTCGCCCAGTCGGACAGGTACAACCTGATCGTACTCGACTACGTTCTGCCCGGTCTGGAGTCGGACCAGGTGCTCGGCTGGATCCGCGACAACCAGCCCGACGCGAACATCGTCGTCGTCACCGGCTACCCGTCGGTCGACAGCGCGATCAACTGCCTCCGGGCCAAGACGTGCGACTACCTGACGAAGCCGTTCCAGGTGGAGCAACTGCGCGAGATCGTGTACCGGTGCCTGGAGAGCCAGGGGCTGCTCCGCATGACCGAGGACGCCCTGAAGGAGGCGCTCGGCGCGGCGATCCGCGAGCGCCGCAAGGCGATGAACCTGACGCTCGCGAACATGAGCGAGCGCACCCGCGTCTCTCTCGGCTACCTGAGCCAGATCGAGCTGGGGAAGAACTCGGCCAGCATCGAAACGCTGTACCGCATCTGCCTGGCGCTGGGCATCAAGATGAGCGAGCTGTTCCTCGCCGTCCAGCGGGCCTGATTCGAAACCGTGTTGTACCGCACCCGTGTGGGCCGCCCCACACGGTGCCACTTCGCCACATCGATCCGTTGCCCCGCCCTTCGCGCGCCCCCGCGCCCGTTCCAGGTGCCGCCCGCCGTGGCGCTCGAATTGGTAGTTTGCGAAAACTGTTGCACAAATCCTCAGTACCCGAGTTCGCGCCGGCGGGCGAAGTGGCAGTTCGCAAAAACCTAATACATAACTCCTCCCGTTCCGGAGCCGGCGCGCGGTCCCGTCGCCCTCCGATGCAGGGTTGTGGTTCGAGTGAAGGCGCGGTCCGGCGTGACCGGAGTACCACCGCGGACCTTCGCCGATGGGCGAAGCTCGACGCGCCACCTCACACGCCATCCGAACCGGGCCGGGTTCTCATACTGCGGGGCGGCGCGCCGTCGCGCCAAAACTGGACACTTATCCAATACTATACGGAATATCAATTCTGGTCAAGGGGAGAAAATCGCCCGCGCCGCACGATTCTGATTCGCCCCGATCGTGCGTGATACGCATCCCAGGAATAAACAAACTCGCGAGCCGCGACCGCAAGGGAGCGGGCCCAGCAACTCGGATCACGAACACGAGGGCACGATGACCTTGACGCGCCGCGTGGCCCCGCGACCACAGTTCGATGGGGCGCGGGCGCGGTTCGCGGGTTGGTCGGTTCCGGGGATGTGTGTTACTTCTTCAACCGCTCGGTCACGCCGTCGAGAATCGCTTGCTCGTCGGGGAACGCGCCGGTCTTGAGCTTGGAGTAGATCAGCTCGCCGTTCACCGCGACCTCGAAGCACCCGCCGCCGGCCGGGACCAGCGTGAGGTTCGCGATCTTCTGTTTCATCGCGGTGAGCAGTTTGGCCGCCAGACCGACGGCCTTCGGTTCGTACCCTCACATCGAGCAGTACTTGAGTTCGACGTTCACGGCGCGCTCCTGGTGGGTGGGCACCGGAATTGTACGCAGAGGAGCCGGGACCGCCCCGAATGCCGAACCCATCTGCCCGCCCTCCGAGCGAAGGACGACCGCGACAACGTTTGGGATGGCGGAGACGGCGCGAGCCCCGTCGCGCCCGAACACCGCCCGAACCCGATACCGCTCAAAACAGCGTGTAGACGAACGGGGCCGCGGCCGTCGTGGACAGCAGCATCAGCAGCCCGACCAGTAACAGCACGATCAAGATCGGCAGCAACCACCATTTCTTGTTGTGCTGGAGGAAGTGCCAGAACTCGCTCAGCAGTCCCTCGTTGGCGGCTCGCTCGGCCGCCGCCTCGAACTCATTGGCCGGCTTCTTTTCGTCCATGCGACCCTCCCCGTCAGAATTGGCGGAAATAGCGGCGGGCGTCGGTCGCCTGCGGCTTGATCTCCCAGTACGATTCTCGGTCGGTCGGCCGGCGCAGGGCCAGGGTGTCACGGCCGATGAGCCGGAAGAACCAGCCCACGGGCGTAAACATGCCGTAGAACAGGAGCGCCAACACCAGATGCGACACCAACCAGCCCACCGGGAACGCCAGCACCATCCACGTCACGAAGACCGGCCGGACGAGCCGCGGCCAGAGTAGCCCCAGCGGACCGATCGTCAGGGCCAACGCGGTCAACACGGCCGCCCACCCCCGGTGCTCGCGGCCCCAGCCTTGCCAGGCCGCCAGGGCCAGGAAGAACCCCAGCCACAGCCCGGCGAACTGCCGCAGCATTCGATCGTTGGGCTTCCGCGCGACGTCAGACCATTGCACGAGTTCTCCTTCGTCAATCCTGGGGAAACTGAGCCAGGTGCCTTTCTCGGGCCGCCGCGCTGAGCCGATCCGGGAGCGCGTCCTTCTGCAACACGAAATCTCCCAGGACCAGAGCGTCCATGTCCGTGACCGCGAAGCAGGCGTAGGCGTCGCGCGGCGTGCAGACGATGGGTTCGCCCCTGACGTTGAAAGACGTATTGACCAGGACCGCGCACCCGGACAGCCGCTCGAAATCACAGAGCAACTGATGCAACAGGGGGTGGTCGAGGGC
>SXHE01000534.1 GCA_005773755.1 Planctomycetia bacterium | reverse complement strand
CATCATCGCCATCCTCGGCGTTGAGGAACTGAGCGAAGAGGATAAGAAGAACGTGAACCGCGCCCGCCGCATCGAGCGGTTCCTGTCGCAGCCGTTCTACGTGGCCGAGCCGTTCACCGGGAAGTCCGGCAACTTCACGAAGCTCGAGGACACGATCCGCAGCTTCGAGGAGCTGTGCGACGGCAAGTGGGACCACCTGCCCGAAAACGCGTTCATGTATATCGGCTCCATCGAAGAAGCCGCCGTCGCCGCCGAAGAAGCCGCGAAGAAGGCACTGGGCGGCAAGTAACATGGCGAACGGCCGGTGTCAGCCGGCCGGTGCGCACACAACACCGGCCGGCGTCAACCGGCCGCTCGCCAGAGAGATGCAATGGCTGAATCCACTCCGAAAACCGTCCAGGTCGTCGTCGTCACGCCCGAAAAGGCGGTGCTCGACGAGCGCGCGGAACTGGTGATCCTGCCGATGATCGACGGCGAACTCGGCGTGCTGCCGAACCGCTCCCCGATCATCGGTCGGTTGGGTGCGGGCGAGTTGCGCCTCAAGAGCGGCACCGCGACCAAGCGATTCTTCGTCGAAGCCGGGTTCGTGCAGGTTCAGGCAAACGTCGTGACCGTGCTGACGGCGAACGCGCGGGCCGCCGAGACCGTGACCGCCGACATGGTGGCGAAGGCCGCGGCCGAGGTCGCGGAGCTGCCCGCCACCACCCCCGTCGAGCGCGCGAACAAAGCGAAAGCCCGCGACCGCGCCGCCGGCCTGAAGAAGGTCGCCGCGAAGAACTCATCCGCCTGACCGCCCACGAACGACCACACCGCATCTGAACCGAACAGGGGGCGCAAGCCCCCTGTTCTCGTTACGGTCCTTCGCGCCGCGCTTCCCCACTCGCGTTCGGCCCGCCGCGCGTGTAGGCTGAGTGCTCGCCCACCCCTCGCGAGCCGCGCCATGACCCGCTCCGCTTTCACGTTCGTGCTGATCCTGTGCGCCTGCGCGAACACAACAGCCGCCCCGGTGCCACCCGCGGTGCCGGACCCGATGAAGGACCGTGACGGCTACCCGCTGCCGAAAGGCGCGACCGCGCGCCTCGGCGGGTGGCCGTTCCGCGAGTGGCAGGGACACGGATTCGTCTTCTCGACCGACGGGAAGCAGTTGCGCGCTGTCATCGACGCCGCGCGGGTGCGCGCGTGGGACACGGCGACCGGCAAGCCGGTATCGGGCGCGATACCCATCAACTGGGGAAAAGAGTCGAAAGGTCTGCGGGGCGTCGCGAGCACGCTCGCCGGCAACCGTGCCGTTTGGGTCACGCAGCCGATCGATCGCGCCGCGCCGGACCGCGTCGATCCGAAGGCGGTTTCCACCGCGTACACGTTCGACCTGACCAACGGCCGCGAAATCTCGCGCGTCCAGTTCACCGGTCGGGTCGAGTTCGACGTGCTTCCGCACATGACGTGGGCCGCGACCGTTAGCGCCGGTGGCGAATACTTGGCCGTGGCCCCGGAGGAATCAAAAACGGTCGAAGTGTTCGACCTGACGACCGGCAAGCGGTTGCACGCCCTGGCGATCACCGGCGCGGAGCCGCGGCTGCACATCGCCCCCGATTGCAAGTGCCTTTACGTCTTCGAGTACAAGCAGCCGCTGCGCCGGTTCGAGCTGGTGAGCGGCAAGGAACTGCCCGCCGTGGCCGGGACCGAACCGGACGTGTGGCAGTTCGAGGCGTCGGCCGACGGGAGGACGTTGGCGACGCTCGAATGGATCAAGAAAAAGGGGGCGAACGGGCGCGAGGAGAGCGAGGGGTTCCTCACGATGCGCGACACGGTCGCGAACAAGTCACGGGGCAGACTGCCGCTGGACGCGACGCCGCTGGACTTCGGGTTCGCCGGCCCCGATGCGGTGATCGTTCTCGCGGCGAAGTACCGGCAGGGGTTCCCGCCGCTGTACCGCTTCTCGCGCTGGAACGCCGTCACCCTGAAGCGCGAGTGGGAGGTTGAGGTGCCCAGCCTGCCGGACAAGTTCTCGCGACGGATCTTCGTCGCCCCAAACGGTAAGCAGTTCGCGTTCACCAACTACCAGGACTTCCTGCACTTGTACGACACGGCGACGGGCAAGATCGTGCTCGAACCGTCCGGCCACAAGACGTGGGTGTCGTGGGTCGGGTTCTCGCCAGACGGCGAGCGCGTGACCACACTCGCGCCAGACGGCGTGCGCGCGTGGACGCCGACCGGAGTGCTGAAACGTTCGACGAGCTTGCCGGAGCTGACTCGCGGCCGGTCGGACGCGACACTTCTCGGCGAGCACCTCGTCTGGGTGACGAAGGCCGAGGACGGCAAGCCGGCCGAACTCGTCGGGTGGGACCGGGCGAAAGGCGCGATCGGCTGGCGAATGCCGGTAGAAAACGACGGCCCAGAGCGCGTGCTAACGCCCGACGGAAAGCGGTGCGTCGGCGTGTCGTTGAACGTCTCGAAGCGCGTGTGGGACGTGACCGTCTATGACGGGCCGGGCGGCAAGAAGCTTCCCGCCTGGACGACCGACTTGCTCGCGAGCAAGGGCCGGGGGCGCTTCCCCGCGGTGGCGCTCTCGGCCGATGGGATCACGCTGTTCGTTGCCGGCGACGGGATCGTGGGGTTGGACGCGGTGACGGGAAAGGAAGTGCTCAAGATCGATGCGGGCAAGTTCGAGCAGACCGACGGCCCGGCCGCATTCCCGATGGCAGTGTCCGGCGACGGGAAGCGGATTGCGGTGATCCGCGGCGAACCGCGTCGCGGCCACGTGCTGCGGGTGTTTGAGATCAAGAGCGGCAAAGAACTGGCGGCGCACACCCTCGGCGCGATGCACCACCCGGCCCTGCGGTTCAGCCCGACCGGGAAGCAGGTTGCGGTGTGGAACGTCTGGGACGCGGCGGTTCGAGTGTGCGACGCGGACACCAGCGAAACGCCCGTCCGCAAGCTCGACAGCGCCGGTTCGCGGGCAACGTGCGCTGCGTTCAGCCCCAACGGAGCGACGCTCGCCGTCGGGTATCGCGACGGCACCGCGCTCCTCTGGGACTTGACCGCGAAGTGAGCGTTTAGCGGGAGGGTGGCGGGCAAGCGCTTCGGGGGTGCCGCGGTTGGTCGTCGGCCGCGCGGCTTTATTCGTGATTGCGCTCACTCCGCTCTTGACTTGAGTTTGGACAGATGGATACTATGTATCGGGTGGCGGGCAGTCGGGGTTGTGACAGGATTTTCGCGCCGCCCGCTTGTGTCGTCCGTTCGCTCCGCGAACGGGACTCTGTACACGTGTTTCCGTATTGAGGGAATGCGAAACGGATCACACCGGGGGCACCTGACCGAGGGGGTTTTGTGCAACACTTTTCGCGCGCTACCAATTCGGGTTCCGGCGGCTTGTGTTAGGTTGTTCGCGCGCTACCATGCACCCAGCGCGCCGTAAACGAAAGCGGGCGGCCAATTCGCGGTGACCGCCCGAACGTGAGCGAGCGGTGGCGGCTCAGCCCTTCAGGACTTCGCACGCTTCCTTGTGGCCGGGGGCGGCGTACCCGTACTGGCTGGCGGTGACGCGGGCCAGAGCGACCAGTTGCCGCCACTTGAACGCGGCGCGGGCGCGGGCGAACTCGTCCGACACCGTGCCGTAGTACTTCTCGGCGTGCAGCGCGCCGTCCTCGCTGATGCCGTACCCGCGGAACAGCGCGAACACGTCCTTCGCGGTGCTCGGCTTCACTTCGCCGATGCGCGCGGTCAGGGCCGCGGCCCGGACCTGATCCTTATCGCGGATCGCGGCGTTCAGTTCCTTCATTAGCGAATCGGCGGGCACGCCCTTCACCTTGTCGCGGTGCTCGGCCCGCGGGTACGGTTCCCACTTCGGGAACTCGGCCCGGTTGGTGCGGTCGCGGGCGACCTGATAGCCGGCCAGGATCAGGCTCGTCACCTGCGTGCGCCGGTCGCCGACCGCGGCGAGATTCCGCCACGCGTGGATCGTGTCGCAGCAGTGGACGCCGATCGAGTCGCCGTGGATGCTGCCCTCCGGCTTGCCGGCGGAGGTCCACGCTTTCGGCCGCCCTTCATCGCGCAGCAGCAGTTGGTTCGCGGCCAGCGAGAGCGCTTCGCCGATGGCGTCGGCGCTGAACCCCTCGGCGATGGCCCCGGCCACCGCGTCCGCGGTCTGCGGGCCGTTGAGCGTGAACACCTGGTTCGCGAACTTCTCGACCCAGGCGTCGTCGGCCGACCGCGTGCCCGGCTTGGTCGCCAGCAGCTTGTACTGGTCGAGCACCTTCGGCAGCACCTCGCGGATCTCGGCGTTGTACTTCGCCTGGTTCGCGTTCTTCTCGACGTTCACGCAATAGTGAACCGACTGGCGCAGCATCGTGTGGGCGCGCTCGGTGCCGACGAACCGGGTCAGGTCCCAGGCGCGCGAGACGAGCACGACGCGGTGAACCTCGGTCGCGTCGTCCACCTCGACAAGTAACTCGTTGAGCATGTCTTCCGGCTTGCCCTGCTTCTCGATGGCGGCGAAGGTCGCTTCGGCATCGGAAAGGGCCTTAGCCGCATCCTGAGGCGCGGTGCGGACCGCGGCGCGCAGGCGCTCGCCGCCGCGCTCGTTGCCCAGTTTGCCCGGTTCGACGACCTTCAGCGTTTCCTTCGTGTTGCCGTAATCCTTGAGGCGGGTCGCGTTGCGGTGCAACACCTTGAGCACCGCGAGCGGCTTCTTGGCGGCGTCCGTCTCGTGTTCCGACATGAGGTACGCCGGGGCCAGGGCCATCAGCGTGTGGAACCCGATGTAGTCCTCACCGCCGAACGCGCGAGCGTTTGTGAGTGCCGCCGCCGCGATGAACTGCTTCAGTTCGGTCCCGGCTTTGATCTTCTCGACGGCCTTCGCGATCAGTTTGTCCGGCGGGGTGTCCTGAAGGAAGTTCACCAGCGGGTCGAGGTCACCGAACGTGAGGCGACCCGGCCCCTCAGCGGCCCACGCGGTCGGGAACCCCAAGTCGGAGGCGAGGGCGGTGCCCACCCCAGCGGCGATCATCCCGCGGCCGACATCGGCGAACACTTCGCGGCGCGTGCGCGTCAACATGACAGGCTCCCATGCGTGGAGAGGCGCGGCCGTAACGACCGCGTCGGGAGGGCGGGGAAGGTTGGAACTGCGTTTGAGGATACCGCGCGGGGCCGACATGGGGAAGCAGAATCCTCTCCTTGTCGAACTGCCGGCGCGGGCCGCTCGGCTCCACTTCTCCACACAATCACCCGCTGTATATCATTCTGACTTTGCAACATTCGCCTTCAACCGGCCACGTGTACAGTACTGCCGGGTACGACGCACTGACAACACGACGGAGGCCGGCCATGAGAACCTTCTTGCTGGCGACGGTCGCCTGTGCCGCGGTTGCGGCCGGGCACTTCCTGACGAACACGACTGCGGCCGACCGCGCCGCTCCGGCGGCACCCGCGCCCGCCCCGGTTCAGACCCCGGCCGCGCCGACCCAACTGGTCGCGCACGAATGGGGCACGTTCACTAGCTTCTCCGGCTCGGACGGCGTGCCGGTCGCGTTCACCCCGAACAACACCGACCTGCCGGCGTTCGTGTACTTCCAGGGCAATCCGAACTCGAAGGCCGGGCGGTTCAACCACGGCGGCCTCGTGAGCATGGAAACGCCGGTCGTGTACTTCTACACCGACCGCGAAACGAAGGTGTCGCTGAAGGTGGACTTCCCGAAGGGGTGGATCACAGAGTGGTATCCGTTCGCACACGCCGCGCCGGTGATGGCGAAGGACGACAAGCCGGGCCAGAGTATCCGCTGGGACGTGAAGCTGACGCCGAACGAGCCGGCCAAGTTCCCGCGCGACCGCGCCGAACGGAAGGGTGACGTCAACCACTACTACCACGCCCGCGCGACAGACGCTGTGCCACTGCAGACGGAAGTTGCCCCGCGCACCCCGAACGCCCGCGGCGACGACGACGATTACTACGACGACCGCGGGCTGCGCGGCGGCTCGGTGCTCCAGCGCGAGAAGTTCCTGTTCTATCGTGGGGTCGGCACGTTCCCACCGCCGGTCACGGTCCGCGCGCTGGGCGGCGACAAGGTGCGCGTCGTCAACAGCGCCGGCGGCAAGGCGACCGGCCTCGTGCTGGTCACGGTGCGCGGCGGAAAGCTCGGCTTCCGGCCCGTGGGTGAGCTTGAATCGGGAGCGACCAGCGAGGCACAGATTCCCCCCGTCGGCGACCAGCGCGCCGCGCTCGGCGAGTTCCTCGTGAAGGCGCTAACCGCGGCCGGGCTGTACGAGAAGGAAGCCACGGCGATGGTGAAGACGTGGGATTCCGCATGGTTCGGCGAGGAGGGCACGCGGCTGCTGTACCTGGTCCCGCGCGGGAAGACCGACGAGTTGCTGCCGCTGACGATGACGCCGAAGCCGACGGAACTGGTCCGGGTGCTGGTCGGCCGGCACGACTTCCTCACGCCGGAGCAGGAGGCCACCGCCGACAAGGAGATCAAGCGACTGCGCGCGGCGCAGATCGAGATGAACGCCGCCTACGCGGAGTTGCAGAAGCTCGGCCGGTTCAGCAACCAGGCGCAGCAGTTGGCGACCCAGCGCCTTGAAGCCAAGTCCGCCCCACAGAAGTGATCGGCCGGCGCGCCAGCGGCCCCGACCACGATTCGCACCTTCCGCCGTTCCGTTCGGGGCCGCGGTCGCGAATAATGGTCGGG
The DNA here is from genome assembly GCA_005773755.1 of Planctomycetia bacterium. Classification (GTDB taxonomy): domain Bacteria; phylum Planctomycetota; class Planctomycetia; order Gemmatales; family Gemmataceae; genus Gemmata. Next base: position 1,782 of record SXHE01000534.1, on the reverse strand, counting down.
GCCGCATCGTTCCCGCACGGGGTTCTCGATGGACAACCTCTCTTCGCCTTCGCCCTACATCGGACTCGACTACAGCACCTGCCGGCAAGGGTGCTGGGACGACTGCTGGCTCATCTCGGCGCTCGTGGGCCTCGCGTTCAAGCGGCCGGACGAAGTACTGGACATGATCCGGCCCAGCGCCGACGGCTCGTTCGCGGTCACGCTGCCGGGGCGGGAACCGGTGACCGTGCGCCCGGAACAGGGTGTGACCAGTTCCGACGGGGTGTGGGCACCGGTGATCGAGGCCGCGGCCAACACGTTTCTGAGTGCGACCACGACGCGCATGCTCCGCTTCGGCGAGGGCATCACGCTGCTGACCGGGCACGGCACGAAGTGGAGTTCCAACGTGACCGGGGCCGGGTTTGGGCCGCTGGTGCCGATCCCGTTCAACGACAACTCGCTCGAAGCGATGTTGACTACAGCCGAAGAGCGGGCGCGCGTCGTGGTGCTGGGCGGCAGCGACGGCTACTGGACGACGGTGAAGGTCGAGGGGTTGGTTCACCGGCACTGCTACGCGATCCTCGGCTACGAAGCCGACGCGCGGCACGCGCGGGTGCGCGACCCGGCCGGCGACGACGGCCGCATCCCGAACCTCAAGAAGCCGGGCTACGGGCCGGGCGAGTTCTGGCTGACGCTCGAAGAAGTCGAGTCCAGCTTCTGCGGGCTGGCAATCGAGCGGAACTGAGGCTCGGCTTGGCGCGCCTGCGGTTCAGAGTATCTTTCGCGCGTCTCGCGCCCGCGCCGTCATGGAGAAGCCGATGCGTCTCGCCTGTCTTGTGCTGGCCGCCCTGACCATCGCGGCCTGCCCGCCGCGCCGGGGCCGCGTGGTCTACTGCGCCCCCGCGTGCCCCGTCGTCGTCGTCGCGCCGGTCCCCGTCGTCGAAGCGAAGCCCGTAAAGCCCGCCGATCCCGCACTCGACTTCATCCTCACGCGGTTCGCGGAGAAGACCGCGCGCGTCAACAGCGTCCGCGCCGAGGTCAGCCTGAAGCAGACGGAAGCAGCGCTGAAGCGGGAGTACGAGTACGTCGGCGTGATGCTGTGCATGAAGCCGAACTACGCGGTCCTGTGCCTCGACAACGTCGCTGACGAGGCGAAGATCGACTACGCGGCGTTCATCTGCGACGGCAAATCGGTCTACGCTTACAGCGGTAAGGACAAGACCATCACCGTCACCAAACTGCCGGAAGGCGGGCTGTGGACGGACACGAACCCGATCTTCAGCGTGCTGGCCGGGATGAAGCCCGCGGACGCGACCGTGCGGTTCGACATCGCCGTCTTCAAGACCGACGAGCACTACGTCCACCTCGACATCAAGCCGAAGACCGAGGCCGACCGGCGCGTGTTCCAGTCGATCCGGCTCGCACTGCACGTTTACAGCCCGCGCACTGAGAAGATCGCGTTCATGCCCGCGAAGCTGCACATCCTCGCGCCGAACGGCGACACGGAGACGTGGACGTTCAAGAACCACCAAGCCGACCTGCCGGGCATCGACGAGAAGGCGTTCCGGTTCGTGCCGATCAAGGGGTGGAAGGTCGAGAACCTGCCACAACTGCCCAAGCCGTGACGACAAACGAGTACCAACGACGCGGCCGATGGCTTTTGCCATCGGCCGTGCGCGTTCTCGCGGGGTTTACTTCTCGACCTGGATTGCGGAAGGCTCACGGCACCGCCGTCGATCCACCTATAGCTATCGATGCGGAACCGCGACCCGCGAGGTTGTCCCAGACCGCATCGATAGCTAT
>SXHE01000050.1 GCA_005773755.1 Planctomycetia bacterium | reverse complement strand
GCCGCGGAGGGTGACGCGGCACCCGATCTCGTTGTTCTCGCGGAGCCGGAACCCGCTGACGGCGACGCGGGCCTTCGTGATCTGGGCGCGCTGGCCGGCGATCAGGCCCAGGTGCTCGGCGGCGATCTTCATCCGCTCTTTGTCCTGGAGCGCCTTGCCGACGCCCATGTTCAGGACGACCTTCGAGAGCTTCGGCAAGCTCAGCCGGTTCTCGCGGCCGAATTTCTTGCTCAGCGCGCCAACGATTTCCTTGTTGTACTTGTCCAACAGGCGCGGCGCGGGTCCGGTAGCAACGGCCATCGTTCGATTCCTCGTTGACCTATGGCCGACCCACTGCAACGGGTCGGGTACGGGTCTTGGTGTAGTAGTTAGTGTCAGTGGTCAGTGTTAGTGAAAGGCAAAAGGCAGTGAAAAACGCGGCACAGCTTTGCGTGCCCTGTTCACCGCTCTCTCTTCTCTGGCACTGGCTACTTACACTGGCACTATTTCTTGGTGGCGTACTTCGGGTCCGGTTTGCTGAGCAGCCGGATGCGGGTCTTGCTCTTCTTGGCGAACAGCTCCTTGCTGCCGTCGGCGGTGTAGCGAACACCGACGCGGGTGGGCTTGTTCTGCACGGGGTCGATGAAGGCGACGTTCGAGGCGTCGACGGGCATCTCCTTGGAGAGCCGCCCGCCCTGCGGGTTGAGGCGCGACGGCTTCAGGTGCCGGTACACCTTGTTGACGCCCTCGATTACGACCTTGCCCTTCGACCGGAGCACGCGCAGAACCTTCCCGCGGGTGCCCTTGTCGTCGCCGGCGATCACTTCAACCACATCGTCTTTGCGGAGGTACATAGCTGTGTTCGGTGTTAGGTCTTTGGTGGCGTCGTTAGCCGCAAGCCGAAGGCGAGCGCGACCTCACACCACTTCGGCGGCCAGACTGAGGATCTTATTGAACTTGGCCCGGAGTTCGCGGGGCACGGCCCCGAAAATGCGCGTCCCGCGCGGGTTGTTGTCGTTGTCGAGCAGCACCAGGGCGTTGCGGTCGAAGCGGACGTACGAGCCGTCCTCGCGGCGGGTGGCGACGCGGGTGCGCACCACGACGCCCTTGACCACGTCGCCCTGCTTCACGTCGCCGCCCGGTAGTGCCTTCTTCACGCTGGCGCGGATGATGTCGCCCAGGTGCGCGACCCGGCGCTTGCTGCCGCCCAGCACCTGAATGCACATGACCTCTTTGGCCCCGGTGTTGTCGGCCACGTCGAGGTAGGTATACATCTGAATCATGGTTCACCCGTTCGCAGTGCGGAACTCTCGCGGAAGACGGCACCCTCTCGGCGTTCCGCCCGACCCACTCACTTCTTCTCTTCGGCCTTCGGTACGGCAGGGGCCGCGGCGTCGGCCCCGGCGACCGCGCCTTCCAGGTTCGAGAGCGTCCGGCTCGGGGCCTTCTTGACGATCTTCACCAGGTCCCAGCGCTTGGTCTTGGAGAGCGGCCGGCTCTCGATGATCTCGACGGTGTCGCCCAGGTGCGACTCGTTCTTCTCGTCATGGACGTAGCACGCGGTCCGGCGCTTGACGAACTTGCCGTACTTCGGGTGGCGCACGAGGCGCTCGACCTCGACGCGGCGGGTCTTGGTCATCTTGTCGCGGGTGACGACCCCTTCAAGGAGCCGCCGGCCCGTCGTTTTTTCGCCGGCCGCGGCCGGGGTGCTCGTGTCCGCCATTACTTACCACTCCCCTTAGCCGGTTCGGTTTTCTTCGCCGGCGTCTTGGCGTCTGTCTTCTTGGCTTCGGTCTTGGCCGCGGCCGGTGCTACCGGCGGGGCCGGCGGCGCGACGGGCAACTTCCCGCCCTTCGCGACGTAGAACCGCGTGAGTCGAGCGCCGCGGCGGTGCGCGGTGCGCTTGCCGGGCAGGTTCGCGGCTTCGGTCGCTTCGAGCTTCGCGATGCGGGTCGCGAGCTGCTCCGCCGAGAGCGCCTCGAGTTCGCCCAGTTCCTTCTCGCGTTGGAGCGTCTTGATCCGGGCGATGTCGCGCTTCGCCTTGCGGATTTCGGACGGCGTCTCCAAGCGGTCGGTGGCCGACTGGAAGCGGAGCTGGAACAGGTGCTTTTCAGTGTCCTTGAGGGCGAGCGTGAGTTGCTCCTCGCTCATCCCCCGGAACTCTTTCATCTTGTTAGGCATGTTCTCACCTGCGGTGGGGAGTGTGAGTGTGAGTGTGAGTGTGAGTGAAATCCAAGGGCACTCGGCCCGGTCTCCTCCACACACTCGCACCCGCACCGTACTCCGCTATGCGGGCCTCCGGGTTACGAACCGGCACTTGAACGGCATCTTGTACGCGACGCGGGCGAGGCAGTCGCGGGCGGCGGCTTCGGGCAGGCCGCCGATCTCGAACAGGATCTGGCCGGGGCGCACGACCGCGGCCCAGTACTCCGGTTCGCCTTTGCCCTTACCCATTCGCGTTTCGGCCGGGATCGACGTCACCGGCTTGTGCGGGAACACGCGGATGTAGTACCGGCCCTCGCCGGATACGAATCGCGTCATGGTCACGCGCCCGCTCTCGATGACTTCGGCCGACAGCCAGCCGCCTTCGAGCGTTTGCAGGCCGAAGTCGCCGTAGGACACGTAGTTCCCGCGGTGCGCGTTGCCCTTGATCGGCCCGTTGTACTTCTTGCGGGTCGTGCGTGCGCGCACCACGCCACGCTGGGCCTTTCGGAACTTCACCCGCTTGGGCATCTGAGGCATCACCGGTCTCCGTCTTGCTCTTCTGTAGCCGGCCTCATAGAAGACCGGACCTTTATGACCCGTTAAGCACCCGGCCCTCAGTTCTGTAAGGCCGGCTAGGAAGCACTACCGGCCGCCACCGCCGCCACCCGGACCGCCGCGGCGCGGGCGGCGCTTTTGCGTGCCGGCGGCCGAGGCGTCGGTCACGTCGAGCATTTCGCCCAGGTAGTCGCCCTGGTTGACCCACACTTTGATCCCGATGTTCCCTTGCGGCGTCGCCGCTTCGGTGAACCCGTACTCGATCTTGCACCGGAGCGTCGAGAGCGGGATGGACCCTTCCATGCCCTTCTCGCAGCGGGCCATTTCCGCGCCGCCGAGCCGCCCGGACAGTTGGAGTTTCACGCCCTTCGCGCCGCCCTCCATCGCCCGCTGCATCGCCTGCTTCATGGTGCGGCGGAAGCTGGCCCGCTTCTCCAGTTGCTCCGCGATGTCTTCAGCGATGAGCTGGGCGTCGATCTCAGGCCGGGTCACTTCGATGGTCTTGACCTCGATGTGCCGGCGGGTCAACTTCTCCAGCGCCTTGGTCAGCTTGTCGATCTTCTCGCCCTTCTTACCGATGATCGCCCCGACGCGGCTGCTGGTCACGTGGATCGTGACGCGCTCGCGGGTGCGCTCGATGCGGATGTCGGCGATGGCGGGCCGCTGCGGCTGGCGGGCCTTCGTGTCGGTCAGAAACGCCGCGATGAACTTCCGGATCTTGGCGTCTTCCAGGAGCAGTTCGGCGTAGTCCTGCTTGTTGGCGTACCACGTGCTGCGCCACGGTCGCATGATGCCGGTGCGGAACCCCGTCGGTCGGACTTTCTGGCCCAAGATTATCCTCGCGCTGCGCGCTTGGCCCACGCGTTCGTGTTCCGATGAAACAACTCAGGGGCCGGCCCTCCGCCGGCCCCCGCGCCGAACCTTTGACTCGTTCCGTCACGCCCCTGGTGCCGCGGCCGGTGCCGGTTCCGGTGTGCTCGCGACCGGTGCGGCGGGGGCCGGAACTTCGGCCACTTCTTCCGGCGGGTCGGACAGCGTCACGATGATGTGCGACATCCGCCGCAAAATGCCGAACGCGGTGCCGCGGGCGCGGGGCTGGATCCGCTTGAACGTCGGGGCCCCGTCGACGCGGCACTCCGACACGATCAGGCCGTCCGGGTCTGGCGACTCTTGATCGGTGGCGTTACCGTAGGCGCTCTGAATCACGGCGCGAACCAACATCGCGCCGCGGTTCGGGTAGAACGCGAGCAGTTGGAGCGCCTCGTCCACGTTCTTGCCGCGAACGAGGTCGGCGAACAACCGGAGCTTCCGGGGGCCGACGTCCGCGAATCGGTGTTTAGCTTTGTAGTCCATCGCTCGGTGCCAGTGGTCAGTGGTTAGTGTTAGTGGAACCAGTAGTCAGTTGCCCGTGCTCTTCACCGGCACCGACCACTGCCACGAGCACTCTCGCTATTTGCCCGCCGGGGCCGCGGCTGCGGCCTTCTTGCCGCCGGAGTGCCCCTTGAACGTCCGCGTCTGGGAGAACTCGCCGAGCTTGTGCCCGACCATGTCCTCCGTGACGTACACCTTCACGAAGGTCTTGCCGTTGTGAACGAGGAACGTCGCCCCGATGAACTCGGGCACGATGGTGCAGTCGCGCGACCAGGTCTTGATCGCGTCTTTGTTCTTGCCCTGGCGCTCGACCTTCGCCAGCAGGCGCAGATCGACGTGCGGGCCTTTCTTCAGCGACCGGCTCATACGTTACTTCCGTCTCGTGTGTTCCACCAGCCGCCACAACACAAAAACCGGCACCTACACAATCGGGACTGCTTAAATTAGAAGCCGAACCCGAAACCGACCAGTTGCAATTTCCGCGAAGCCGCGCGCGGTTCATCACGCCGTGTTCTGGAACGGACCGGCCGGGCGGCGGCGGATGATCGACTTGCCGCCGGGCTTGCGCTTGTGGCGGGTCTTGCCGCCCGTCGCGGGCACGCCCGTCGGCGACACCGGGTTGCGACCGCCCTTGCTGCGGCCCTCGCCGCCGCCCAGCGGGTGGTCGGTCGGGTTCATACTGGTGCCGCGGTTGTGGGGCTTGCGGCCCTTCCACCGCATGCGCCCGGCCTTGCCCATGCTGATGTTCATGTGCTCGGCGTTCGACACCGTGCCGATACTCGCGCGGCACCGGCTCGACACGCGGCGGATTTCCCCGCTCGGCATCGTGAGCTGCGCCCAGTCCTTTTCGCGTGCGGTCAGCGTCGCGCCGCAGCCGGCGGAACGGCAGATCTGGCCGCCCTTGCCCGGCACCAGTTCGACGTTGTGAACGGTCATGCCCAGGGGCACCTTCCACAGCGGCATGCAGTTGCCCGGCTTCGGCTCGACCGCGTCGCTCTCGCCGGACATCACCTTGTCGCCGGCCTTGAGGCCGTTCGGCGCGAGGATGTAGGTACGGGAGAACTCGTGCTTGTCGTCGCGCGGGTACTCGATCAGCGCGATGCGGCTGGTGCGGTTCGGGTCGTACTCGACCGAGAGCACCGTCGCGGCGACGTTGTCGCGGGTCCGCTTGAAGTCGATCTGCCGGTACCGCTGCTTGTGACCGCCGCCGCGGAACCGGGACGTGGTGATGCCCTGGTTGTTGCGCCCGCCCTTTTTGGGCTTCGGCTTGAGCAGCGACTTTTCCGGCTTGTTCTCGCGCGGGAAGGTGCAGTCCGCGAAGTCGGACACCATCCCCGCCCGGCGGCCCGCGGAAGTCGGTTTGTATTGCTTGACGCCCATGTGATCTCTCCGGCGAGCGGGGGGCTTACGCCCCCTGTTCTTTCGTTGTTCGCACCCACGGAACGGGGGGCGTAAGCCCCCCGCTCGCCTGCTAGAAGAACTCGATCTTGTCTTCCGCGCTGAGCGTGACGACGGCCTTCTTCCAGGTGGGCAGTTGGCCCATGCTCTGGCGGAACCGGCGCTTCTTGCCCTCGCGCACCTGGGTGCGGACGGCCTCGACCTTCACGTTGAACAGGTCCTCGACCGCCGCCTTGATCTGCGTCTTGGTGGCGATCGGGTTCACCTG
>SXHE01000533.1 GCA_005773755.1 Planctomycetia bacterium | reverse complement strand
GCGCTCATCTGGAATCCGGTCACATCCGCCATCCGCGCCACGAGCGTTGCCCTGCCCATCACGATCCTTCCTTGATGACGTAGCGCCTCGGCCGCGCCATGTTGAAGGGCAAGTCCGCGCTCGTGACCGGTAGCAGCCAGGGCATCGGCCTCGGGGTCGCGCGGGCGTTCGCCACGAGCGGCGCGAAGGTCGTCGTCACTTCGGAGAAGCCGCTCGCGAAGTGCCCCGACGTGCAGCGCCTGCTGAGCGACTACGAGCACACGCGCTACGTTCAAGCGGACCTGCTCGCGGACGGCGAGCCGGAGCGCCTCGTGGCCGAAGCGTGGGCCGCGTTCGGCGGCATCGACGTGCTCGTGAACAACCTCGGCACCTACAAAGAACCGCCGCTCGATCAGCTCTCGCGCGACCACTTCGACTTCATCTTCCGGCTCAACGTGTGGGTGCCGGTGGCGCTGGCGCGGGAGGTGGTGCGCCGCGCGGTCACGGCGAAGCGCGGGGGCCGCATCCTGTTCAGCACGTCGCTGAACGCGACCCGCTCCGAACCGCTGCACACGCTGTACGACGCCAGCAAGGGCGCGGTGAACGCGCTGACGCGGCAGCTCGCGGTGGAACTGGCCCCGCAAGGCTTCACTACGGCTGCGGTCGCGCCGGGGCTGGTGGAAACGCCGCTCACCGACTTCGGGCTCAAGTCCAATCCCGCGGAGCGCGAGGCCGTCATCGCGCAGATCCCGCTGCGCAAGATCGCGACCGTCGAGGACGTGGCGTGGTGGTACGTGTTCCTGGCGAGCGACCGCGCCGGCTACAGCACCGGCAGCGTGTTCACCGTGGACGGCGGCCTCGACGCGCAGCAGATGGCCGTCCGGCCCGTGACTGAGGCGGAGCGGCACTGACCCTGGGACCGCGGGCGTCCCGCCCGCCGCTGACCTGCGTTGGTGTCACGCGGTTCCGCCGTCGCCATCGGACCTGCACGGCCGCGGGCGAGACGCCCGCGGTCCCAGGTACGATCACTTCCACGTGCGGTACTTCGGCCGCGCCACGGCGTCCTTCCCGTCGAGCTGCGGCAGCAGCCACTTGAGGCCGTCGAGGTTGTCGGCGAGGCGCTCGACCGCGTCGTCGTTGGTGTGGCCGAGCACCCCGACGGGGCCGGTGTAGCCGCTGGAGCGGATCGTCTTCAGCAGTTCCACATCGAGTTCGCCCGCGCCGAGCGGCACGATCTTCTTACCGGCCTTGTCGCCCGCCTTCACGCTACCGTTCAGGTTCAGCGCGAGCAGGTGCGGCTTCATCAGTTTCAGCAGCTCGGGGAACTTGTCGAAGTGGTCGTGGCCGTGGTGCTGGTTGTACACGATGCCGACGTTCTTGAGCTTGAGTTCCTCGATGATCGCGACCTGATTCGCCGGCTCGCCGAACCAGCCGCCGTGGTTGTAGAGGGCGACCGTGCAACCGTGCTTCGCGGCCTCGTCCGCGATGGGCCGGATCGCCTTCGCGGCGCTCGCCACCTTCGCGGCCCTGTCCGCGCCCGCCGGTTCGCCCATCGTGATCCACAGTTGCGTCTTGACCTCGTGCTTCTTCAGCACCGCGAGGAGCTTTTGCGCGTCGGCCCCCAGGTTCGCCGGGAACCACACCGCGGTCAGCTCGATCTGCGCCTTCTTTAACAGCCCGACTTCTTCGTCGAAGGTCGGCAGGTGTTCGGCGCGCCAGTCGTAGGCGTACCGCTTGAAGCCGAGCTTCTGGAGCATCTCGACGCGCGCGGCCGGGCCGCGCTTCTTCGCATCGAACGGGACGATGCACCACGCGACGAGGTTGTCTTGTGCGAACGGGTCGGCCGCGCGAGCGGGCGCGGCAACCAGCGCGAGGAGCGCGGCGGCGAGGAGTGTACGTTTCATCCGGGCATTGTAGTCACTGCGCGGGGGGTGCGGGAACGGAGTCGGTCACATCCCACACGGCGACCGGGGCCGCGCCCGCGACAGTGACGAGTTGTTTCCCGTTTGGACTGAACGCGACCGACCGGACGACGCGCCCGCCGACCTCGATGTGTTGCGTGTGCCGCCCGGTTGCGGTGTCCCACACCCAGACGTGGCCGTCTTGGGTGCCGGCCGCGAGCCGCTTGCCGTCGGGCGCGAACGCGAGGCACGTGAGGGCGCGCTCGAACCCGGTGATCGTGCGCAGCTCGCGGGTCGTCACGTCCCACAACTGCACGGTGCCGTTGAACGCCGCCGCGAGGTTGCGGCCGTCCGCGGAAAAGGTCATTGCGGTGAGCGGGCGGCGCTGGGTCGAGAGTGCGAACAGCCGGTCGCCGCTGGCCGCGTTCAGGAACACGATCTTGTTGTTGACCCCGCGGGCCGCGTCGTTCAGCCCGACCGCGAGCGTCTCGCCGTCGGGCGCGGCGGCGACGGCGGCGACGACCTCCTCGAACTCGCGCGCGAACCGCTCGTCGCCGCTCGCCCCGTCGAACACGCGGACCCGTTTGAGGTGCGGCTTCGGCTCGGTCACGGCGAGCCACCCGCCGTCCGCGGCGAGCGCCCAGTGGCGGGCCTCGTTCAGCCGCACCTTGAGCGCGGCGTGCTCGCCCCCGTCCGGCAGCGAGCGCACGAGCGTGGACTCGTCGCCCGGTCGGAACGACACCAGCCGGCGCTTGTCGCGCGAGAACGTCGCGCCGCCCTCGTTCGCCTTGCGCGAGTAGAACGCGGTCTCTTTCAGCCCCCCGTCGGCGGTCCAACGGGCGAAGTGCCGGGCGCTGGCGACCCACACCTCGGAACCGTCCGGCGAGAACGTTGCTTCGCGCGCGTTCGGGGCCGCGAGCGCCCGCTTCGGCGTCCGGTCCACCGCGAGCGTGCGCTCGAAGTCCACCTTCTCGAACCCGGCGCGAATCACGGCCGAGCCGCCGACCCCGACCGGCACCGGCTTCTTCGCCAGTGCGCGAACCAGATCGACCTTCCCCTGTTTGTTGTCCACGCGGGCCGAGTCGGGACCGGCCGACGACAGCACGAACGTGCCGCCGCGCGCGAAGATTTCCGTCACCGTGGTGGCGACCACCAGGGGGCGGTCGTCGGGGCGCTCGGGCACCGCGGCCGTGAGTTGCCCGGCGTCGAGGAACATGCGCGGCTGGCCCATCGTTTCGGGCGCGTCGCCGGTGAACCGCACGACCGAGTCCGATTCGATCTCGACGCGGGTCTGGTCGCGGAGCAGTTCGACGACGGCGTGGCTGTCGGAGCCGACCGTGCGCACGGTGAACCCGGCGGGCAGTTCGCCGCCCTCCTCGGCGC
>SXHE01000532.1 GCA_005773755.1 Planctomycetia bacterium | reverse complement strand
TTCGACCTGAAGGCCGTGAAGCCCGGCATGGCCGTTTCGGTCAAGCTCGTGGCGGTCGAGAACATTGGCACCATCGCGGTCGGCGTCGCGAAGGCCGGGGCCGACGTCATCGAAATCGACGGCATCGACGGCGGCACCGGGGCCGCGATGGTGTCCTCGAAGGAACACGCCGGCCTACCGAGCGAAATGGGACTGGCCGAGGCGCATCAAGCTCTCGTCGTGAACGGGATGCGCACCTGCGTCAAGCTCCGCGTCGGCGGCGGCATCAAGAACGGCCACGACGTCATCAAGTACGCGCTGTTCGGCGCGGACGAGTTCAGCTTCGGGCAAGGACTGATGGTGTCCGTCGGCTGTATCGTGTGCAAGTCGTGTCACATCCCGAACTGCCCGACCGGGATCACCGGCAGCCCGGAAATCTTCAAGGGCCACCCCGAACACACGAAAGCGTACCTGCACGCGGTCGCGAACGAGGTTCGCGCGCTGCTGGCGCGCATGGGCTTCAAGCACCTGAGCGAGATCACCGGCCGCACCGACCTGCTCACGAAGCGCACCGACTTCAAGAAAGAGCACTCGCGGGCCGCGCTGCTCGACGTGTCACGAGTCCTCCAACCGGACATGGCGATGTCGCGGTTGGAGGAGAACCACCCGCAAGAGCCGGGCACGCGCGGCGTGTGCGACATGACTGGCTCTCTGAACGACCGTATCCTGGCCGCCGCTTTCGACGCCATTGACACCGCGCAGAACGCGGACCTCGTCTTCCGCGTGCGGAACTCCGACCGCGCCGTGGGCGCGACGGTCGCGGGGCAGATCGCCAAGCTATACGGCCGCGAGGGGATGCCGAACCACCGCAAGATCAAGGTGCGGCTCGACGGCGAGGTGGGCCAGAGCTTCGGCGCGTGGTGCGTGAACGGCCTCGACCTGGAGCTGCGCGGGTTCGCGCAAGACGGCGTCGCTAAGGGAATCTCCGGCGGCACGGTCGTCGTCTCGCTCGACTACACGATCAGCAACTATGGCGGCGAGATTCAAAGCGTGACCGGGAACAACGTGGGCTACGGCGCGACCGGCGGCACGATCTTCATCGGCGGCCGCGCCGGCCACCGACTCGGCATCCGCAACAGCGGAGCGACCATCGTGGCGGAAGCCGCGGGCAAGTACGCCTGCGAGTACATGACTCGCGGCAAGGTGCTCATTCTGGGGCCGGTGGAAAACGAGATCGGCTCCGGCATGACCGGCGGCGAGCTGTTCATCTTCGACCCGAAGACGGAAGCGCCCGCGAAGTTGCACGGCAAGAGCGTGACCGTGATCGACTGCTCGCACGTCGATTACGAGTGGATGCACCCGCTGCTGCACCAGTACTTCGCCCGCACCGGCAGCCGGCAGGCCGAGTACCTGTTGAAGAACTGGGCCGACGTGCGCCGCGGCCGGCGGCTGCGGAAGGTGCTGCCGCTCGCGGTCGCGCGAGCGATGGAAGACCTGAAGACTGCCGGCACGAACGCGGGGTAAAGCCACATCACCAGAGCGCGCCGCGTCGCGCCCTACTTCTCCGTTAGCCACTCCGTCGCAAAGCGCGCGACGGTGAGCCGTCCGTAGTTGCCGCCCTTCTCTCCGACGCGCTCGTAGAAGAGCAGCACGGTGCCGTCCTTCGCTCGCGCCAGGTCCGAGTAGGCGCTGAAGCCGCTCTCGATGGTGCGCTTCGCGGTCCACGTCTTGCCGTCGTCGGTGCTGAGGCGCACGGTCACGTTCTTGCGGTCGCGGCCGGTGCCGGGTACGGGCGGCTGTTTTACCCCGGCCTTGTCGAGGTTGTCCGGGTTGCTAAACAGCAGCACCGGCTTCGGGCCGGGAACCGCGAGCAAGCTGCCCATGCACACCGGGTCCGGGAGCGCGTCGTCGAACTTCGGTTCGCTCCACTTCGTCGCGCCGTCCTTGCTGACGGTGACCAGACGCCGGTTGGCTTTCGACGGGCTGCGGGCGTTCAGCATCACGTTCCCGTCGCTCAGTTCCGCGACGCAGCACTCGTTGGGGCTGGCCCACTCCTTCGTGTTCGGGATCGCCACCTCGCCCGGCTTCCAGGTCTTGCCCGCGTCGTCGCTATAGATCGTGGCCGAAACGCTGTCGCCGTGACCGCTGCCGCCGGTGCCGAGCGAGAGCCACACGGGAACGACGAGCCGGCCGCTCTTGAGTTGGATGCCGTGGCCCGGCCCGGTGGCGACGGCCTTCCACTCGATGTGTTTCTTGAACGGGTCGAGTGCGGTCGCGGTGATCTCGGCCGGCTTCGTCCACGTCTTGCCGTCATCGTCGCTGCGGCAGTAGAAGCAGCGGAAGTAATCGAGGCAAAAGAGGAAGTGAACCGCGCCGCTCGCGTCCGCGATCATCACCGGGTTGTTGTTAGTGACGTCGTCCTTCGCACCGAGCTTCTTGGCGAGCGCGACCGGGCTGCGCTCCTTCGGCCCCGGCACATCGGCGATCTTGCGCGGCTCGCCCCACGTCTTTCCGTGGTCCGTGCTGCGGCGCATCAGAATGTCAATGGTGGCCCAGTCGCTCGCAGTCTTGCGGGCCTCGCAGTACGCAAGCACGGTACCGCCCTTCGTGACCACGACGCCGGGAATGCGGTACATCTTGTAGCCGCCGTCGTCCGCGCGGAACAGGTCGAACTTGTCGAGGTCCGCCGCACGCGCGGGCGAAGCGAGTACGAACAGGGCGAGCGCGGTGGCGGTACGCATGACGGCTCCTCGGCGGTTACTTGCCGTCGGGCTTTCGCAAGAGCAGGCCCGGCTTCGCACCGTCGCGTTGCAACTTCGCGACGGCTTCGGCCTGCTTCTTATCCAGACCCACGGAGTAGGTGGATTCGCCATTGTCCTTCGTTTCGACGGCGTACACGAGCACGTTTTCGGCGGCGCGCACAGTCTTCTTCTCGGCAGTCACGAACAATACATCGACGCGCGAACCGGGCAGCACGAAGCCGGCGGCGGCCCCCGCGGTCTTGACCTTCACCAGTTCGATACCCTTGGGTGGCACAACGGGCGCGGGTTTCTCCTCGGTGCGAGCGGGGCCGGCAACAAGAGCGAGCGCAATGGCCAGCGCGAGGCGGGTTCGATTGTGCACGATATTCCTCCAGTAACGGTTGGGATACCGGAACCGTAGCACGGAACCGGGCGCGGCACGGCGCGCGCGGGCCGCACGCGGTACAATTCGCCCATACCACCTTATTTACCGCACGAGAGGATTCGCACATGAGCCGATTCGCACTGGCCGCGGTCGCGGTGCTCGCACGGTCCAGCGCCGCGACCGCGCAACCGGACCTGACCGGAACGTGGTCGGGCTACTGGGTGAGCGACAAGAACGGCCACACCGGGCCGATGCGCGCCAAATTCACGCAACTGAACCCGGAGCAGTACAAGGTGACGTACAGCGGCCGGTTCGCGAAGGTGATCCC